>NZ_JBFHGM010000447.1:0-1504 GCF_041583095.1 Draconibacterium sp. | reverse complement strand
GCGTTGTAACCGGCATCTTTTAATGCTTTTGCCGCATTTTTCACTCCATCCGGACGTTCTTTGCTACCACAACTGATAAATACCAGCTTCAGGTTCGAATGATCTTTGATATCCTCAGGAGCATAAATACCACCACTTAACAGCGCATAATACGAAAACACTTCCGGTCTGTTCAATGTGATATCTTTTGTTTCCATACCACCCATCGACAGACCAGCCATTGCGCGGTGTGCCTGATCAGGAATAGTGCGGAAATGCTCATCAACATATGGAATCAGCTCATCTACCAAAACCGTTTGAAACGGAGTAACATCGAAATTACGCAGACCGCCAAATTTGATTTCGTTGGTCATTCCGTAGGTATTCACAATGATAAACGGATCAATTTTACCTTCGGCAATCAGGTTATCCATAATCAGGTTGGCACGTCCCTGGTTCATCCAGGCTGTTTCGTCTTCGCCCCAGCCGTGTTGCAGGTAAAGCACCGGGTAACTTTTTGACTGATTTTTATAATAACCCGGAGGTGTGTAAACAAAAGCCCTGCGCGAGGTTTCTGTACTTGGCGAAGGAAAAAGTACCTGCTGAACATGTCCGTGAGGAACATTTTTCAATGCATAAAAATCCTGGTCGTGTGCAGGAATTTCAATGCCACTCTCCCAACGTACCGATCCGTAATAGTTCAACGCTCCCGGATCATTAAAAACACCACCATCAATAGTTACATGGTAATAATGAAAACCTTCGTCCATTGGGCCGGCAGTGGTTCCCATCCAAACGCCATCGTCGTTTTTTGTAAGCGGAGTTCCGCCTCTTGTTCCGCCCAAACCAAGGCTCACCACCACACTTTGTGCTTCGGGCGCTTCAATTCGGAAACGGGCATAACCCTGCGAGTTTACCATGGGATATTCTTTCCCGGGCTGGTTTAAAACTGAAGGTTTAAAATCTTCTATTATGGCCGGTTTTTCGCTTTGAGCTACACACAGCGTAAGTGAGAAAATAAAGAACGCTATTAGTGTTGAAATATATTTTTTCATGTTTTTAAGATTATTTATTTACAGTTGATAGTTATCTATTGATCGGCAGAATTAATTCACAAGACATTGGTTCACAGTTCGACTCCGCTCACTTTGACAGTCAGGCTGAGCGAAGTCGAAGTCTGGTTTTTAGTTTTTGAATAATAAAGGTGCAAACTGATAAAGGCTGCGGCGCCAGCTTTGCCATTCGTGGGCAGTTTCGGGCGACACATAAAAATGGGTGTTCATACCGGCTTTTTTAAGTGCTTCGGTATTTTCCTTTGGATCTCCCCATGGTCCGGGGCGCGGATTCTCAATCTCGCGACTTCCGTAGCTGACGAAAAGCAATTTTACTTTTTCCTTAAAATCAGGATGTTGCTCAATGTTTTCCATGGTAATGCTGCCACCGCTAAACATTCCCACATGCGAAAACACATCGGGGTTGGCCAGTGTTATCACACGTGTTTGCATTCCACCCATCGAAAGACCGG
>NZ_JBFHGM010000446.1:0-1591 GCF_041583095.1 Draconibacterium sp. | reverse complement strand
TTGCATGGATTTTACTTCTAATTATTTGTTTGTCAGACTTTTAAATTAGTAAATTCCATGCTTTTATTCAAATAAATCAACAATAATTTTTAATTCAATTCACTTATATTCAGCAGGTTAATAATCGAACTGAGGTTATTAATATCTGTTTGTTCCACAGTACTCATTTATCTTTTAATGATAAGCATTTAACAAAAAAACATAGCTATTTGATTAGTTCCCTCTTTTCACGATTTGTCATTTCAAGTCCTCTGATCGCCTCAGGATGATTCACAATGTAAGGTTTTATCGCATTGAGTATTTCGGTTTCACCTTTATCGTTTACCACAAACTGAGGAATAACAAACGATAACTTTTTGGTAAATAACGAATCGTGGTAGATAAGCACTATCAATTCGCCGTTTTTATTGGCCAACTCCCCTATTTTTTGCCCGGCAAATACTTTTTGCCCAACTACAAGTTGTTCAGGATTGTACTTAACCCCATGGTAACAGATTAGAGTTCCGTCGGGTTGTAACAAAGTGATACTGTTTGTCCAGGTATGATACCAATAGCGTGATTCTCCGCTTCTTGATACTCCAACAACTTCTGCAACAATACCGTTTCTGCTGGCAAAAACAGCGTCCCCCGGTGCGGCTTTAAAACCTGTTGCAAACCACGAATCAGGTGTTTCATTTCTCCAAAAACCATCTATGCTTTTTACATCGAAAAACGATACACTTTTGCCTTCTTCTAAAGGAATTAAATAAGGAAAATCAGGATCGACTTCAGCCGTTGGATTTGAACGGAAGGTTTCAATATCATAATTAAACCGCGGGATATCTGCATCCAAATCACGTTGAAGTGTAAAAAGGCTGTTAAAACCCGGTGCGACTTTCTTAATGTAAGGCAAGGGTTCGTTAAATGTGGTATTCTCCAGGTCGGCAAAGTTAATATGCAGAAACATAGGCACTTTAGCATTGTTCGTCGCCGTAAACATACAATCGCCAACCGAATTATAATTTGCCTGAACTTCAAGATACTGAGCCTTTGTAATACCGGCAATCAATGTCAACGTTAAAAACAGAAGTAGTTTGCGAATCATAAATAGCGTGTTTTACGAATTATAAAAGTAAAAATTAAATTTAGTTTACCTTTGGCGCATGTATTCAAAAGAGGAATTGCGACAATTAAAAATTGATTTCTGGCAACTGTTTGACAAGCGCTGCAGTGTACATCCGGAATTAAAATACAGGAAACGGAAATGGGTACTGCACAAGACAAAAATCAAAGGGGTGGCACTACGTTTTGATGTCAGTCGCAAGGATGCAATGGTAATTCTCGAACTGGGCAACAAAAGTGAAAACAAAAGATTAAAAGCTTACGAATTTCTGGAAAGATACAAGCCGGTAATTGAAGACGGGTTTGAAGATGGTTTGCAGTGGGAATTTTTCCATGAGCGCGAAGACAGTGGCGCCGAAGTGTGCCGGATCTTCGTTCGAATGGAAGGTGTTGATTTCCATCGCCAGAACCAATGGCCCGACATCTACAACTTTTTTATTGAAAACATGCTAAAACTGGAACGCAACTTCCTCGAGATAAGAGACCTTTT
>NZ_JBFHGM010000445.1:0-1682 GCF_041583095.1 Draconibacterium sp. | reverse complement strand
GATACGAATAACAAAACAAGTTAAGAATGAAAAATCTGAAAATGATAATCCGAAGTTTGTTGAAGCACAAGTTATTTTCTGTGCTCAATCTTTTGGGGCTGACAATTGGCCTGACTTGTGTTTTTATGATTCTGGCATGGATTTACAACGAAACTGAATATGACAAGTTTAATACAAACTATGCCGATATCTACCAGATTAATTTCAAAAATCAAAAAGAAGAGATGTCGATGGCGGGAACACCCAACCCACTGGCACCTGTAATCGAAGATGAGATTGCAAATGTAAAGTTGGCTGCGCGTTTAAGAAATGCTCCCGGATTTGCCTTCAAATACAAGGAAAATATGTATTTCGAAGAAAACGGAATTACTGCCGATCCACAGCTATTCAGGATGTTTAGTTTTCAGACTTTGTATGGAGACCCGGTTAAAGCGCTGGAGCATGTGGAAGGAATAGTTATTACAGAATCGTTTGCCAAACGCTATTTTAGGAATGAAGATCCTTTGGGAAAAGAAATTCAGATAAGAGGACAAGAGTTTGTTACGATTTATGCTGTAATCAAAGATTTACCACCACAATCGCACATTCAGTTCGATTATGTTTTACCTCAAAAACTGCTGGAGGAATACCAGCTCTGCGGATTATTATGGGGAGATCCCAATTTTCGTACCTATGTTTTATTAACTCCGGGCAGCAATCCTGAAAATATCGGACAAGAAATTACAAGAGTTGCAAAGTCGAACGGAATGCCACACCTTCAATCCGGTGAAATATCTGCATATCTGCGGCCATTGGGGAGTATTTATCTCGACTACTCGGTTAACAACCGTTTGGGAGAAACAGGCGACTTCCGCTATTTATACATTTTTGGTTCGGTTGCTTTGCTGATTTTGTTACTTGCCTGCATCAACTTTGTAAATCTTACCGTTTCAATGTTTGCAAAAAGGCAAAAGGCCACATCTGTTGCAAAAGTATGTGGAGCAAGCCGCAAAACGGTTTTTCTGAATAGCATTGCTGAAAATGCTGTACTGATAATTGTTTCGTTCATTTTGGCGATAATAGCTATAGGAGTGCTTCGGGCTCCATTTCAAAACATGATTGGAAAGCCTTTTAATGAACATGTTTTTATGCCTGGATTTATTGGCATCATGGCGCTGGTATTGTTTTTTACCCTCACGCTTTGTACAATTTATCCGGCACTTGTGTTTTCGCGTGCAAAAGCCATCGAACTGATGAACCGTTACAACATACAAAAGTCAGGTGTTTTGAAAAGTATGGTGGTTTTTCAGAATGTTATCGCTGTTTTGCTTATTGTGGCTACCATTGTAGTAAACAAACAGATGCAGTATATCAACCACAAAAAACTTGGATTTGAAACTGATCAGATTGCATACACTTATTTACGGGGAAATATAAATCAGAAAATTTCGGTGGTGAGGCATTCATTAACTGAAAATCCGAACATTACTGAAATTAGTTTAAAAGATTGCCCCCCGTTTCAGCAGGTGAACGGAACTGTTGGGATTTCGTGGAAGCAAAACGGAGAATGGCAGAACCAAAATACTCCGCATCCTGTGGGGATGGAAACCACACGCATCGACGGCCATTACCTTGAAATGATGAATGTTGAGTTTGTTGCAGGTCGTAATTTTTCAAATGAAATTACTGCCGACAAGCAAAAT
>NZ_JBFHGM010000444.1:0-1718 GCF_041583095.1 Draconibacterium sp. | reverse complement strand
GAGTAGAATCCGGCTGATAAGCCAAAAGAATGTTGCTTATACTTGGTCGCTTTTATTCAATATTGAAACTTCTAAGTGAGATACTTTTTACTTCTCCACCGGATTTTCAATGTGACCCGATTAAAGCAATGACCTTTTCAACTCGGACAAAAAAAACTGGCCCCACCTAAAAGGCAGAGCCAGCTTTGAATTTATATGATCGTCTGTTTTTAATCTTTCAATAAGAATATCTTCTTAAATAATCGATTTCATTGATTCCATGGCTTCGCGCAATTCGGCACCAATAATTTCCACATCGTGGTAACGAATTTCGTCGTTAATTTCGATTAACTCTTTGTTGTCAACATGAGCGCTTTTTCCTTCGTTGAAATTTTTACCAATAACATCGGTATCAATTTTTTTCATGAAGTCGGCCAGTAAAGGCTTACAAGCGTGATCGAAGAGGTAACAACCATATTCAGCAGTATCTGAAATCGTACGGTTCATTTCGAACAGTTTTTTACGTGCAATAGTGTTGGCAATCAGCGGAGTTTCGTGTAACGACTCGTAGTAAGCCGATTCCTCTTTAATGCCTGATTCTGTCATCACTTCGAAAGCCAGCTCAACTCCCGATTTTACAAGGGCAACCATCAACGTTCCGTTGTCGAAATACTCTTGCTCGCTAATTTCAACGTCGCCTGCCGGAGTTTTCTCAAAAGCCGTTTCGCCGGTAGCAGCGCGCCATCCCAACAGGTTTTTATCGTCGTTTGCCCAGTCTTCCATCATCGTTGATGAAAACTCTCCCGACATAATATCATCCATGTGTTTTTCAAACAACGGACGCATAATTTCTTTCAATTCCTCAGAAAGTTTGTAAGCCTCAATTTTTGCCGGATTCGACAAACGATCCATCATATTGGTAATACCACCAAGCTTCAAGGCTTCGGTAATTGTTTCCCATCCGTACTGAATCAGTTTTGATGCATAACCGGCATCAATTCCTTTTTCAATCATTTTATCGAAACACAAAATAGAACCAGTTTGCAATAAACCACAAAGAATGGTTTGCTCGCCCATCAGGTCTGATTTTACCTCGGCAACAAACGACGAAAGCAATACCCCTGCTTTATGTCCGCCTGTACCAACTGCATAAGCTTTGGCAATTTCCAAACCGTCGCCATTCGGATCGTTTTCGCGGTGAACTGCAATCAGTGTAGGTACACCAAATCCGCGCAGGTACTCAGCACGTACTTCTGAACCCGGAGATTTTGGAGCCACCATAATTACGGTAATATCGTCGCGAATCTGCATTCCTTCTTCAACAATGTTAAAACCGTGTGAGTAAGCCAGGCATGCACCTTTTTTCATTAAAGGAACCACTTTGTTTACTACCGGAGTGTGCTGTTTATCTGGTGTAAGATTCAATACCAAATCAGCCTTAGGCACCAATTCTTCGAAAGTACCTACTTCAAAACCGTTCTCTGTAGCATTTACATATGATGCACGTTTTTCGTCGATGGCAGTCTGACGCAGCGCGTAAGCCACGTTCAATCCGCTATCGCGAAGGTTAAGTCCCTGGTGCAATCCCTGTGCCCCACAGCCCAGTACTACAATTTGTTTTCCTTTCAGTTTTTCAACTCCGTCTGCAAATTCCGACTCATCCATAAAGTCGCATTTTCCCAACTGGTCTAACTGAAGACGAAGCGGCAATGTATTGAAATAATTTTCCATGATCTTTT
>NZ_JBFHGM010000443.1:0-1730 GCF_041583095.1 Draconibacterium sp. | reverse complement strand
TTTTTTGACCAAAGAACTCGGTATCGATACACTTAAACTTTGGGGACTCGATAACGATTTTCAGCGGGCCAAGCCTGCCATTATCGAAAATCCCGAGATTATTCAGCGCCTTACGTATTCCGAAGCCAGTGAGCTGGCGTATTTCGAACACTACTCTTTTCATCCGCGAACGGTAGAACCGCTGGAACATGCGCATATCCCGATCCAGGTACTAAGTCCGGATACGCCCGATGGCGAAGTACAAACCGTTATCAACACCGAGACATATATTGAAGAGCAGATTGTAAAAAGTGTAGCCTGTACCGACGATATTTCGCTGCTGAAGCTCGACGGGCCGGGCGTTGGTTTAAAACCGGGTATCCTGGCAAAAGTTACCAACCAGTTAAACGATGCCGGACTAAACATTAAGTCGGTGATCACCTCGCAAACATCAATCAATTTTATTTTAAGCAAAGAAAATGGTGCAAAAGCACTAAAACTCGTGCACAAATTGGGCTTTTCGGCTGTTACTGATATCAAAGTGGTGAACGACGTGGCGCTGATTGGTATTGTAGGTCACGGAATGCAACAGGCTTATGGCGTGTCGGCGAAGATATTTACTGCTGTGGCTAACAATAAAATTAATGTAATACTAAGCGGCTCCGGAGCATCCGACCTTGTAAGCTATTTGGTGGTTCAGGAATCCGACAAAGAAAAAAGTGTAAGAGAAGTTTATAAGGCTTTTTTCTAGTAATAAATAGAATTGTTACAATTATTAAAGAATGATTTTACCCTTTTGGCTGTCACCATTTTCCCATAAAAAGGGAAAAAAGGATAATGCAAAGTATCTGCAAAACTTTATTTGCAGAGGCTTCCATTAAAGCGTTCTTCCCTTGTAAGGGGAGATGCTGACAAGCAGAGGGGTAAAGAAAAAATCTCAACAAGTTTCTAACTCAAAAAATTATAACAAAATGACAACTCAAAAATTAAATTTCGAAACACTGCAATTACACGCAGGACAACAACCTGATTCAGCAACCAACTCGCGTGCTGTGCCAATTTACCAAACATCGTCGTACGTGTTTAACGATGCCGATCATGCGGCTAATTTGTTTGCCCTTAAAGAATTTGGCAACATTTACACACGTATTATGAACCCAACTTCGGATGTGTTTGAGCAGCGTATTGCAGCGCTCGAAGGGGGAGTGGCAGCACTTTCAGTGTCATCGGGGCACGCCGCGCAGTTCCTGGCACTGAACAATATCCTGGATATTGGCGACAACATTGTTTCATCGCCATATTTGTACGGCGGAACTTACAACCAATTTAAAGTTACTTTTAAACGACTGGGAATTGAAGCCCGCTTAACCGAAGATTTGGAAGCAGCGTCGTTCGAGAAACTGATTGACGAGAATACAAAAGCCATTTACCTTGAAACCATTGGAAATCCGGGATTTGTAATTCCTGATTTTGATGCGATTGCAGCAGTGGCCAAGAAATACGATATCCCGTTTATTGTTGACAATACTTTTGCCGGCGGTGGCTACTTATTCCGTCCGATCGAGCATGGTGCCGATATTGTTGTGGAATCGGCAACCAAATGGATTGGCGGCCACGGAACCAGCATTGGCGGTGTAATTGTTGACGCCGGAACCTACAACTGGGGTAACGGTAAATTCCCTGGTTTCACCGAGCCTTCTGAAGGTTATCACGGTTTGAAATACTGGGATGTGTTTAATTTCGACGGGCCA
>NZ_JBFHGM010000442.1:0-1770 GCF_041583095.1 Draconibacterium sp. | reverse complement strand
TGTCTGAACTCAGGAATATTTTCAATTCTCATGGTCAATCCTGCAGCATACATGTGTCCGCCATACGATTCCAGCAAATCACTGCACTGACCGATGGCTTCGTACAAATCAAAATCGCGCACCGAACGTGCCGATCCGGTTGCCAAACCATTCGATTCGGTTAAAATTACAGTTGGGCGGTAGTAATGCTCGGTAACCCGCGACGCCACAATACCAACCACACCTTTGTGCCAGTCGCGGTTATAAAGCACGGTACTGTTTTTATTCTTAAATTCCGGACTGTTTTCGATAGTGTCCAGGGCATCCTGGGTAATATCACGGTCAAGCGTTTTTCGTATTTCGTTAAACGAGTCGATCTCCTCTCCCAGCAGATCCGATTTATCTTCATCGGTTGATACCAATATCTGCACCGACTTTTTACCGTGTTCAATACGGCCCGATGCATTTAATCGTGGGCCAATTTTAAACACAATATCGCTAATGGTAATTTCGGTTCCTGAGATACCCGCAAAATTTATAATGGTTTGCAAACCAATTCCCGGATTCGAGTTCAGTTTCTTGAGGCCGTAATACGCCAGCACCCGGTTCTCGCCGGTTATCGGGACAATATCGGCAGCAATACTCACTGCTACCAAATCCAGCAAGTCGTAAATTTCTTCGTAATCAATTTCGTGTCTTTTGCAGTAAGCCTGCAACAGCTTAAATCCTACGCCGCAACCCGAAAGTTCTTTGTAAGGATATTTACAATCCGATTGTTTTGGGTCGAGCACTGCAACAGCCGGCGGCACTTCATCATCCGGATTATGGTGATCGCAGATAATAAAATCGATCCCACGTTCCTTGGCTTTGGCAATCTTTTCAACGGCTTTAATTCCGCAGTCGAGTGCCACAATCAGCGTTACTCCTTTTTCAACGGCATAGTCAATACTTTTGGGCGAAATTCCATATCCTTCGCTGTAACGATCGGGTATGTAATATTCAATATCTTTTATGCGCTCTTTTAAAAATGAATAGACCAGCGCCACCGAAGTAGTTCCGTCAACATCGTAATCGCCGTACACAATAACTTTTTCGTTATTTTCAATGGCCTGATCCAGTCGGGCAATCGCTTTCGCCATGTCTTTCATCAGAAAGGGATCGTGCAGATCGCTTAGTCGGGGGCGGAAAAATGCTTTGGCTTCAGCGTAGGTTTTTATACCCCGCTGTACCAGCAAGCGCGCTATCACCATATTCACATTCAACGCCGCTGAGAGGTGCTTTACCTCGTTTTGGTCGCCTTGTTTTTTTAAGTTCCAAATTCTATCCATGCTGCGTTTTTGTGTTTTCAAGATGTGAATGCGCAAAGATACAAAATGCAACCGCATATGGAAATAAAACATTCACCCTCAACATTATTTTTTAAATGATTCAGTGTTACAACAACAATTACAACCGATCTGTTTTATTATCTTTGCCCAAATTTTTTTAAAGGATTCGGGAATCTTTTCCCGGGCAATAAATTGTCATTTAAACAAAAGAGTGACAGCAAAATAAAAGTGAAGAAAAAATGAGTCATCAGGAATTAAGTGAACAAGAGATCATCAGACGAAATTCGTTGCAAAAAATGCGCGAGTTGGGGATCGACCCCTACCCGGCGGCACAGTACCACGTAAATACCAACACCAAAGAAATAAAACAGAACTTCAAGGAAGAGGAGAAGAATTTTCAGGATGTAGTGATTGCCGGCCGTTTGATGAGCCGCAGAATTATGGGAAAAGCTGCGTTTGCTGA
>NZ_JBFHGM010000441.1:0-1810 GCF_041583095.1 Draconibacterium sp. | reverse complement strand
TTAATTTTTACTATCAGATTATATGATGTTTGATTGTCGATGGTACTTGTGACAACAGTCAGTTCAATTCTTAACACGAAGCGCTATCTTTAACTTCTATTAAATCTTATTACATTCTAAATAATTACAGAAACAGTATCTTCGTGAAATTTTTATAAAACTGCACAATATGTTTGACAAAAATACTTACATCGATCGTAGAAATAAATTGAAATCCAAGGGTTTAAAAGGTGTCGGATTATTCCTCGGAAATGGCGAGTCACCAATGAACTGTTTGGATAATACTTATCATTTTCGTCAGGATAGTTCTTTCCTTTATTTCTTCGGTCTTGATTTTCCCGGGCTGGCCGGAGTAATTGACTTTGAAAGTGGTGACGAATACATTTTTGGAGACGATGTTGAGATTGACGACATTATTTGGATGGGACCACAGGTTCCTTTAAAAGATAATGCCGCCAAAGTGGGAATTACCCAAACAGCGCCGTTTGCAAAACTTTTCGACATTGTTAAGAAAGCGATGAATGCCAACCGAACAGTTCATTTCCTGCCTCCGTACCGTGGCGAGAACAAGATTTTACTGGAAAAATTAACCGGACTTTCTGCCTTATCAGTTCAAAGTCATGCATCGCTGGAGTTTATTAAAGCCATTATCTCGATTCGTGAAATTAAGGAAGCGCAGGAAGTTGAAGAGATAAAAAAAGCCTGTGCAACCGGTTATAAGATGCATGTGGCAGCAATGCGCATGGCACAACCCGGGACCTGGGAGCAAAAAATTGCCGGAACTATGGAAGGAATTTCATTTGCCGGTGGCGGAATGGCTTCATTCCCAATCATTCTTTCGCAAAACGGCGAAACGCTGCATAACCACGATCATTCGCAAATTCTTGAAAATGGCCGGTTGATGTTATGCGATGCCGGTGCTGAATCATTACTTCATTATGCATCCGATTTTACGCGTACTACTCCGGTTGGCGGCCAATTTACCAGTAAACAGCGTGAGATTTATCAGGTGGTTTTGGCGGCCAACAATAAGGCTACAGAGCTTACCAAACCGGGTGTTACCTATTTGTCGGTTCATTTAGCTGCAGCAGAGGTAATTGCTGCCGGATTAAAAGAGCTGGGGCTGATAAAAGGCGATGTAAAAGAAGCCGTTGCAGCCGGAGCACATGCCCTGTTTTTTCCACATGGTTTGGGACATATGATGGGATTGGATGTACACGACATGGAAGATCTCGGCCAGATTTATGTGGGCTACGATGATGAGATCAGACCGGCCGATCAGTTTGGAACAGCAGCTTTGCGTTTGGGAAAACGGTTAAAACCGGGCTTTGTAATCACCAACGAACCGGGCTGTTATTTTATTCCGGCGCTAATTGATAAATGGCAGGCCGAAGGCGTAAACAAAGACTTTATAAACTTTGATAAGGTGAATGAATACCGTGATTTTGGCGGAATCCGGCTGGAAGACGATATTCTTGTTACCGAAACAGGTAGCCAAATAATAGGAGAGCGGGTTCCGATTGATCCGGATGAAGTTGAAAAAATCGTTCAACAAGGATAAATCATACAAAGGCATTCATAATTGTGGATGCCTTTTTTTTAATATCCGGTGGTAAAAATAATCCATTTCCGACAGAAGCTCATCGCGCACGGCACAACACCTTTCCCGAATTTCTTCCTGCGATTTAGCGCCTTTATACGGGCTTTTAAAGCCCAAATGCAGTTTCCGTTTATAGTTTACTTTCGGAATTGTTAACTCCTCGCTTGTTCCTTCGCCCACCGTTATCAGGTAATCAAAATCCATCTCAGC
>NZ_JBFHGM010000440.1:0-1901 GCF_041583095.1 Draconibacterium sp. | reverse complement strand
GTGGTGTATTCACAGTTGCACACATCGGCAATAATATATAATTCCGGAAGTTCTGCTTTTATGGCACGAATGGCTTGCTGTACAATGCCGTTGTGCTGACAGGCAACTGTTCCGTCTTCGTCTTTTTCGGCAGGAATACCAAACAAAAGAACGGCCTTCACGCCTGATGCGACAACCTCTTTACATTCCTCAACCAGGTTCTCAACCGACAATTGAAAGTTGCCCGGCATTGAGCTGATCGGGTTGCGAACCTTGGTTCCGGCACAAACAAAAAGTGGCATCACCAAATCGTCAACCGATAGTTTTGTTTCGGTTACCATATCGCGTAAAACCGAATTGTATCTTAATCTTCTTAATCTTGTTTCAGGAAACATCATATAGTGTAGTTTTATTTGGTTTGATAATAATCATTTATTGCTTTGTAAAGCCCTTCTGCATTTGAACTTTCTGCAGTAATCAGTGGTTCGGCACCACCCTGGCGGATGGCTTCTGAAGTTGTTTCACCAATGCTGGCCATTTTCACACCTGTAATATTTTCAGTGCCATAAAACTGGCAGAAATTATTAAAAGTGGATGGGCTGGTAAATACGATCAGATCGTACCTATCATTCGAAATCGCATCCAATATTTTTGAATCAGCTCCCGATGGTTTTACCGTTTGGTAAGTATTTATGCGGGTAACTGAATTTGCTTTCGACAATTCTGTCTCCAGTTTATCACCAGCCAGGTTACCAAGAGCCAGTAAAATATTTTGATTCTGCAGATTGTGCTTCTCTGCTAATTCCTTTAGCAGGCCGTCAGATGAATTCTCACTTGCAGTAAAATAAGGTGCATAACCATAATAATCCAATTCGGCTGCGGTGTTTTTACCAATTACGGCAATCTTTAAATTGTTGGGCAAAGTAGTGTTGCCTTTTAGTTCAATCAGCTGTTTAAAGAAACTTACAACGCCATTTTTGCTGGTGAAAATTACCCACTGAAACTGATCAAGATTTTGTAATGATTGTTCTTCTGCAATACTAAGTTGTGTCTGCTCAATTTGAATCATTGGCAGCGAAACAACCGATGCACCTGCTTTTGTTAATAGCTCAGGAAGATCATCGTGGATATCGGCCGGACGAGTTGAAATAATCACCTTGTCTTTTAACGGAAATTCTTTTTTTGTAACAGGTAAATTCTCTGTGCGAATGGCATCAAGAATTTTTTTACCGCCGGCATTAAATAATTTATTGGCCAGATTCCTTGCCAATTCATTGGCATCTTCAACCGATCCGGTTGCTGTTTCTTTTAAAAACTCACTACCGTTGATGCTGGCAACAAAACCTGTAATTTTTACCTGGTTACCTTCAACCTTACAAGTACTTCCCACCGGAATCTGGCAACCGCCTTCCAGTGTGTTCAGAAACACACGTTCTGCCGAACTTGTTATCATCGTTTCCTTGTGATTGATCTGTGTGATGATAGATTCAATCTCCGGGTCGTTGTCTTTTATTTCGATGGCGATAGCACCTTGTCCGCAAGCCGGAATCATTGTTTCCGCGTCCAGAATTTCGGTGATCGTTTCATCCATTTCGAGGCGTTGCAATCCCGCACCTGCCATAATCATTGCATCGCAGTAACCCTCGTTCATTTTGCGGATGCGCGTGTTTACATTTCCCCTGATTTCAACGATATTAAAATCGGGATTCAAACGAAGCAATTGTGCTTTGCGGCGTAAACTTGACGTTGCGATTGTGTGCTCCGAAGTCAGTTCCGAAAGTTTTAAGTGATCTTTGCTTACCAGTGCATCGTTAACGGTGCCTCTTTCCAGCACAGCGCCCAGTTTTGTTCCTTCCGGAAAAACCGTGGGAAGGTCTTTTAAACTGTGTACGGCCATGTCTATTTCGTCGTTGAACATGGCT
>NZ_JBFHGM010000439.1:0-1991 GCF_041583095.1 Draconibacterium sp. | reverse complement strand
TAATTCTTCTTCACATATTGAGTAAGAATAACGATATGCTGGCCATTTACTTTTCCTTCAATATGTTCCGGGTTATCGTGTACCAGCGAAATATTACGAACGGCAGTTCCGCGTTTCGCAGTAAATCCGCCACCTTTAACGTTCAGGTCTTTTATCAATACAACCGTATCGCCTGCCTGTAAACAGCGCCGTTACTATCGAGGTGTTTTACCACATCATCCGGATCAATTCCTTCGCCGGTTGCCTCAGCCCACTCCTGCGTTTCTTCGTCGAGGTAAAGCATATCGAGCAGGTCTTGCGGCCAGCCTTCAGCTTTTAAACGGTTCAACATTCTCCAGGCCACCACCTGAACAGCAGGTACTGTGCTCCACATACTGTCATTCAAACAGCGCCAGTGGTTGGCATCCATCGTCTCCGGATCGTTGATCTGACCCGAGCAGGTTGCACAAATATAAATACTGTCTTTTTCGCTTTCCTGTGTTGCCGGCGGTACGGTAAAAACACCCAGGTTATCTTCCGATCCGCATAATTCACAAACCGAAGTGCGTTTTTGCAATTCTCTTTCTATACTCATTTTGATTGTTCTTGTCATTTCGATCAGTCGATTGACGGAGAGACATCTTTTACATTAATAAACAGATTTCTCCTCCTTCGTCGTCGAAATGACAATTTATTTAATGTTCTTCCTAAAACAGTTTCTTAAAACCGATTACATCCTTCACTTCCTGCAATGTTTTTGCAGCTGACTCCTGAGCTTTTTCGGCACCCATTTTAGCCACTTTTGCCAGGTAAGCATCATCTTGCAGAATATCAATAATACGCTCGCGGATTGGAGATGTGTAGGCAATAATATCTTCGGCCAGTTGTTTTTTCAAATCGCCGTAACGGATTTCGCATTTGTTGTACAACTCATCGAAATGCGCCACTGTATCAGGTGTGGAAACAATATCCAAAAGCGTAAATAAGTTCTGAACAGCTTCCGGTTTTTCCTGATTCATTTCTGTTGGGCCTGAGTCGGTAACCGCACGCATCACTTTCTTACGGATCGATTTTGGATCTTCATATAAGTTAATGGCATTACCTTCCGATTTTCCCATTTTTCCGCTACCATCCAATCCCGGAACCTTAATCATGTCGCCGCCACCAAAGGTATACGGACGAGGAATAGGGAAAACATCGGTTTTGTACATGCGGTTAAAACGTTTGGCAAATTTGCGCGCCATCTCCAGGTTTTGCTCCTGGTCTTTTCCAACCGGTACAAAATGTGCTTTATGAATAATGATATCCGAAGCCATTAAAACGGGATAGGTCAGCAGTCCGGCATTTACGTTATCCGGATTCTGACGGGCTTTATCTTTGAACGACGTTGTACGCTCCAACTCGCCCAAATAGGCATTCATATTTAATAACGCATACAATTCCGAAACCTCAGGAACATCACTCTGAATGAATATCGTTGATTTTTCAGGATCGATTCCACAAGCCAAATATTCGGCAAGCACCTGACGCACACCCGACTGCAAATTCTCAGGCGTTGGGTGCGTGGTTAACGAGTGAATATCAGCAATAAAAAAGTAGCAGTTAAAATCGTCCTGCATTTTTAAGAAGTTTTGCACGGCTCCAAAATAGTTTCCGAGGTGCAAATATCCTGTCGGTCGTATACCGCTAACAACTGTCGGTTTATTCATTTTTCTTTTTTGCTAAGCGCCATGCGCATAACGCAAAGCGTGATAATTTTTTAAGTGAGTGCAAAAATAGAGATTCGTATGGAAAGTAAAAAAATAAAATTCGTTGCGGTTAAAAAATTAATACAGAAGGGGCTGTATTGGCTTTAAATCTCCATTATTAAGCATTAGTGTCCGGTAAAAATTTACCGGGCAGTACATTTTAAAGAACCACCCGGCATGTCTACTTTTGAGTTACCACACCAAAAAGTTAGACATGGGTAAAAATACAATTTTTAGCGGACAGCCTATATTTAATCAGCTGTT
>NZ_JBFHGM010000438.1:0-2009 GCF_041583095.1 Draconibacterium sp. | reverse complement strand
GAAACATTTTAATGTTGAGTGCGCTGATAATGGCAAGGAAGCACTTGAAAAAATTGAAGCAAACACTCCCGACCTTATTCTTTCGGATGTAATGATGCCCGAAATGGATGGTTTTGAACTGTGCACCCAACTGCGAAACGATCTGAATTATTCGCACATCCCGGTAATTTTCCTTACGGCCAAAACCATGCAGGAAGATCAGATAAAAGGATTAAAGCTTGGGGCGGTTGATTACATCTATAAACCCTTTAATATGGTTTCGTTGTCGCTGAAAATTTATAACCTGCTTACCCTGCAAAAACAAAAGCAGGAGCGACTGCGAACCGAGCAAATTTTGGAGCCCGAACACATTGAATTATCATCTCTGGACGAGGAATTTCTTAAAGCAGCAGTTCAGTCGGTACAGAACAATTTGGATAATACCAATTTTGATGTGGAGGCCTTTAGTGCCGAACTTAAAGTTAGCGCTAACCAGGCCTACCGAAAAATTAAAGCACTTACGGGGCAAACGGCGAACGAGTTTATCCGTACTCAACGATTAAAAGTTGCATCCGGCTTGCTGGTGCAGAAAAAACGATCGATCAGCGAAGTGATTTACATGGTTGGATTTACCAGTCCGTCGTATTTTAGCCGTTGTTTTAAAGATCTTTACGGATGCACTCCAAAGGAGTATATTGAAAAGATTACCTGATCGGGCGATTAAAACAGCATGAAAGGTGGTTAATCGAATATGTACAATCTTACGTTGAATTTATGCCACTGATTGCAAAACCGGACTGATATTTTTGCTGCACTTTGTGATGAAAGATTAGAATAAAATCAATAAAGCAAAATAACCGTTATTATGAAACCAAAATTAAACCTGCATTTTCCTATTCTCTTTACTTTTTTTTGCGCCTTTTTAATGATTGCATTAATGGGATGCAATCCAAAAAAAGAAGTGCCGCAAGGATTTCAAAGTTTTACTCCGGGGCAACCCTGGCCCGATGCCGATAGTGTGCACATAAATGCCCACGGCGGTGGAATTTTATATTACAATAACACCTATTATTGGTTTGGCGAATACAAAAGCGAAAATACCAGTTCGGCCCGGGTGGGAGTGAATTGTTACTCATCAAAAGATTTATATAACTGGAAACCTGAAGGAGTTGTGTTGCCGGTTAGCGACAGTGTTGGAAGCGATATTGAGACCGGTTGTGTAGTGGAGCGTCCGAAGGTTATTTACAACGCCAAAACGCAACAGTTTGTCTTATATATTCACTTGGAGTTGAAAGGAAAAGGATACAGTGCCGCACGTGTTGGGATTGCTGTTAGCGACAATGTTACCGGGCCTTACACTTATCTGCGCTCATTGCGACCCAATGCAGGAGTTTGGCCGCAGAACATGACTGAAGAGCAGAAAACCAGCAGTTTAACCATGGATGATTTTTCGAATTGGTGGACCGATGAATGGATGCAGGCGGTTCACGATGGATTATTTATCCGACGTGATTTTGATGGAGGACAGATGTCGCGCGACATGACCTTATTTGTTGATGATGATGGCAAAGCCTATCATATTTATGCATCGGAAGAAAACCTGACACTGCACATAGCCGAACTAAGCGATGATTATTTGAGCTACACCGGAAAATACATCCGTGTTGCACCGGGCGGACACAATGAAGCGCCTGCCATTTTCAAAAAAGACGGGAAGTATTTTATGATAACATCCGGCTGTACGGGCTGGGATCCCAATGCTGCCCGACTATTTACCGCCGAATCGATTTGGGGCCCCTGGGAACAACATCCAAATCCTTGTGTTGGCGAGGATGCCGATCTGACTTTCCACTCACAAAGCACATATATTTTACCTGTGGACGGGAAAGACGATGCTTTTATTTTTATGGCCGATCGCTGGACGCCAAAAAAGCCAATCGAAGCAAGTTACATTTGGTTGCCCATTCAATTTGAAAACGGATTGCCCGTATTAAAATGGATGGATCAGTGGAACCTCAGCATTTTTGACG
>NZ_JBFHGM010000437.1:0-2071 GCF_041583095.1 Draconibacterium sp. | reverse complement strand
TTATTGCAGCCGCGTTGGGATGAGGAGCAGTTTGAACTGGTAAAATCGCGAATGATAAACAATGTAAAACGCAACGAAGCCAATCCTGATTATTTGGCAATGGTGGCATTTGATAAGTTGGTTTATGGCGACGATAATATATTGGCAATGCCTACTTCCGGAACTGGTGAAAGCCTGGAATCGATAACCATGGATGATTTGAAAGATTTCTACAGCAAGGCGATATCTCCATCTGTGGCCCGGATGCATGTGGTTGGAAAAATTGATCAGGAACGGGTTGTTACCGGATTGGCAGGTTTAAGCTCGAACTGGGAAGCGCACGATGTTGTATTTCCTGAAATCGCAGCGCCAAAACTCCCCGAAAAATCAACCATCTATTTTGTTGATGTTCCGGGGGCAAAACAGTCGGTTATTAATATTGGACAAAACGCCATTCCACGCACTTCCGACGATTTTGAGAAGGCGACGGTAATGAATTACAAGTTGGGTGGTAGTTTCAACGGAATTGTAAACCTTATCCTGCGCGAAGAAAAAGGCTATACGTATGGTGCCCGGACTTATTTCTCGGGAGGTAAAAATTACGGAACATTCCAGGCCAGTTCAAGCGTTCGTACTACGGCTACTGAAGAATCGGTACAAATTTTTAAAGACGAGATTGAAAAATACCGCGAAGGAATTTCGGATACCGATCTGCAGTTTACCAAAGATGCGCTGATAAAATCGAATGCCCGCGGATTCGAAACGCTGGGAGCATTGCATTCGATGCTTACCAACATTAGTGCTTACGATTTAC
Source organism: Draconibacterium sp. (assembly GCF_041583095.1). Classification (NCBI taxonomy): domain Bacteria; kingdom Pseudomonadati; phylum Bacteroidota; class Bacteroidia; order Marinilabiliales; family Prolixibacteraceae; genus Draconibacterium; species Draconibacterium sp. Next base: position 1,278 of record NZ_JBFHGM010000437.1, on the reverse strand, counting down.
CTTTCGATTACGTAAAGCAAGAGGAAGAGTTTATCAAGTCGTTAACGCCTGAGCAGCACAAAGCACTGGCTCAGAAATTACTCGATCCTGAACACATGTATTATGTTGTTGTGGGAGATGCTGAAACGCAACTTTCAGCATTAAAGAATATCGGTTTAGGCGACCCGGTTTTATTCGAGTTATGATACCAATTGTTCGTTAAAATGCCGTATGGAATTTTAACGATTACAATGGTTAATGCCGATGCTACAACAATGGAGCGTTCTGAATGAAATGAAAGAATGCGACATTTTGTTGTTAAATCGGTATAATATTGGGTTCAAAAGAAAAGAGCCGTTCTGAAATTTACAGAACGGCTCTTTTTTTATAGTTTGTTGCTTTTACAATCCACTAAAATCAACATCGTTGAAAAGAATCGATGGTGTGCGCCACGAAGAGTCTTCACGCACATCGTTACCAATTTCTCCAATGTTTGCCCACAAGGTTTTCATGTTTCCGGTAATGTTCATTTCGGTAACCGGTTTTACAATCTCGCCATTCTCCACTAAAAATCCTTCAATACCGTACGAGAAATCTCCGGTTGATCCGTTGCTGTTACCCCCGTTAAACCCGGTAACAAAAATTCCTCTTTTAACCGACGCAATTAATGCGTCGAGGTCTTTATCGCCGGTTTCAAAAACAAGGTTGGTGGTAGATCCGCTGTTGGGTTCCATTTCCAGTTTTTTACCGTAGTAAGTGTCGATGTAATACCTTTTCAAAACACCTTTTTCAAAAACCGTACGTTTTTTGGTGGCAATACCTTCGCCATCGAAAAGGCGCGATCCACGGCCTCCGATAATAAACGGATCGTCGGTTAGCGTTAACTTCTCAGAAGCTACTTTTTCGCCGAGTTTATCGATAAGGAATGAGTTTTTCTGCTGAATGGCTGATCCGTCAAGTGCATTCATCAGCGGGCTGAAAATGCGGCTTACCACACGGTTTTCAACGATCATCGGCATGGTTCCCGATTCGATCTTTTTCGCACCGATTTTATCAAGCGCACGTTTTAGTGCAGTTGTTCCGGTTCCGTTTTTTTTCAGTTCATTGTATTTAATAGCTGTTTCTCCCCAGCCAAATTCAGGGCGGGCATCGCCATCGCCTTTTACCGAAACGTTGGTGTATATTCCAAAGTACGAGTTGGCGGTATCGCCTTCGAAACCATTGCTGGTTACCATCACGCGCTCATTCAATCCATCGTAATAACTACTTGATACCGATATGATACGCTCGTTGCTTCCC
>NZ_JBFHGM010000436.1:0-2279 GCF_041583095.1 Draconibacterium sp. | reverse complement strand
ATGTAAGCATTCACCTCTTTACCATTGGTTAACCTAACCCTTGCAACTTTACGCATTGCCGAGTTTGGTTTCTTTGGCGTAGTGGTATAAACACGAACACATACTCCACGACGTTGTGGGCATGAATCTAAAGCCGGAGATTTACTCTTCTCAACTTTAGTTTGTCTTCCTTTTCTAACTAACTGTTGAATAGTTGGCATAACTACCTGTTTTTTATATAGTTAATAATCATTATCCAAAATGGACTGCAAAATTATGCAAAAATCCTTAATTATCAATCGTTTCGAGACGAAAAAGCACACTTTTCCCCTAAAAACGGCTCGCAAAAGTACGAATTATTATTAAAGAACAATAGATTTATACCTTTTTTTTGAAATTATTAAGATTGAAATGGATTGAGGGAGAGAAGATTGAAGATATATGCGGGAAGCATAAAGCAGAAGGAAAAACCGGCAGAATACCATAGCAAAACAAGCAATACGCAAAATACAGTAAGCATAATCTCTCGCTGGCGCAGATTTGTAATCTATTTAATTGAAGAGGCAATACCGCTCTATTTTAATAGCTCCCAGTTGAGATCCTTTTGCACTGATACGGTGTATTTTCGCAGGTTTAACTGGCATTTCTGCACCCCTTATCACCACGGCCTTGCAAGAGACATAAATTTCATGCCTATGAAAAAAAAAATCATAAGCATAAAATTGGAAAAACGTAGTTATGGAATTTCGATTTTGTAAGCATGAAATTTTTGGGATTAAACCAATCCGTTCAATTTTCCAGTTCACCTGCTCTTTCCAAGGCCATTTCAGCAGATTACAAAACAGCACTAACGAGACTACTCTGAACTTTGCCCCCTGAACTCTGAACTCCGCACTTACTTCACCCGCTCTTTCCACAGTGATTTTAATGGATTAAAAATCCGTTGAATCAAACGCAGATCTTCGGTGATTATTTCGGCCTGCCCCATTAACTGGCTTTGCATTTGCAGTGTATTATTATAATTGGTAACCAAACCGTTAGGAAAAACAATTTCTACCATATAAAAACTATCTTCAGGAACCAGCGAAACACTTTTTACTTTACCACGCACCAAACCATATTCCATGTACGGATAATTGTCGAATTTCACATTCACATCAAGTCCTTCTTTAACTTTTCCCGATCCTCGAACAGGTAACTCTACTTTCCCGATTACTTCGCCTACATCCTCAGGCACGATGGTTAAAACACGGTCACCCTCGGTAATATTCTGGTTTTCGGCATAAAACTTATTAAACGTAACCACCCCATCAATTGGCGACCGCAATACATAAGTAAGAAACCAATCGCTTGCCTGGCTTTTCAGATTATTAAAAGCTTCAATCAGGGCCGATTCGTATTGAATTTTAAAATCGCGGTATTCTTTTTCGTTTTCAATAATCTTTTGATCCAACTCGCTGATACCCATTTGGCGCTCTGCAAGTGTTGAACGCATACCATCGAGTTCCGATTTTTTACTCAACATTTCCGATTCAGCCTGCTCCAGAACAGTGGATGAAACCACCTCCCCAGCCAGCAATTTTTTCTGGCGTTCGTAGTTGCGTTGTTTAATCTGATATTCTTTATCGATGGCCACTTTTTGCTCCCAAAGGCGATCATATAAAATCCGGGCGTTTTTCAACTGCTCCTTATACGACTCCTCTTTTAATACATAATAGTTGCGTTGGTAAAACTCATTCAGCTCCTCGTAGCGGGTTAAAAACTGCGAATAATACTCCTGAACAGCACCCAACTGCAGACTTTTATTAAAACGCTGCGAAACAGAAAAATTGAGCGTATCAAAAGCGGGCTGAACAGTACTTATCATCTGCTCCAACTCAAGCACATCGGTATAATCTGCCGGATTTTCAATTAAAGCGATTGTTTGCCCTGCTATTACATGATCCTTATCGTCAACAAATAGTTTATCGATTTTACCTGTTGCACGGGCAACCAGTGTAGCCGGCGGATTTTCGGTAGTAACCACAATATTCGAGCGCAAAATATCAGGGTAATAAAATATAAAGCTAAAAATAATGATGAGCGAAAAGATGGCAACAAACACAAGAATCCCGTATCGCACAATGCGCGATGGAACTCCGCCAAGTATCTCCTGTACCTCGCCGGAACGTAACTCTATTTTTTTGTCATCAGCCACAGAATCTATTGTTTGTTTTTATTTAACTCACTCTAATGTATTGCTCAATTGTTAAATTGTTCTATTGTTAAATTGTTTTCAGCAACTTAGAACTTCAGTTTCT
>NZ_JBFHGM010000435.1:0-2284 GCF_041583095.1 Draconibacterium sp. | reverse complement strand
TTGCAGTTTGAATTTAAATTTAAAAATATGTTTGCCGGAATTGTTGGCGGTTCGCGTCCCGATCACCAGGATTACGGCTACAATTTTGATCTGTTTGAATACGGCGCTTACATAGGGCAAAGCAAAAAAACGTCCAATGGATTTGTGCAGTCGTCGCTGGCTTTTTTCGAACAACGAAATTCGGGGAATGTCGACCGCCGGTTTATTTACATGCAGCACACCAATTCAGCCATTAAAAATCTGACCTTGTTTTCTTCGCTGGAGCTCGATTTGTACAAACTCGAAAATGAAAAGCCCGCAAACACAGTGAGTTTAACCAGCCTGTATTTTTCAGCGCGTTATCGTTTTTCAAAACGACTTTCGGTTTTTGGTTCGTACGACAATCGGAAGAATGTAATTTACTACGAAACCTTCCGGAATTATGCCGACGAAATTTTGCAACAGGCAAGCCGGCAAGGAGTACGCGCCAGGATTAACTACCAACCTGTAAAGGGTTTCATTGTTGGTGCCAGCGCCGGAACACGATTCCGCGACGAAGATCCGCGACCAACAAAAACATTAAATGGTTTTGCAACCTGGACAAAAGTTCCGGCGCTGAATGCATCGTTGAGTATCTCCGCCAATTTGATGCAAACCAGCTATCTCGACGGGCAGGTTTATGGTGCACGTTTATCAAAAGATCTTGTTTCAGGAAAATTGTATACAATGCTGCATTATCGATGGGTAGATTTTCAATATGTAAATACTTTAACTAATTTGCAGCAGCACATTGGCGAGCTTGATTTGTCGTGGCAATTCAGCAAAAAACTGTATTTGTCGGCCAATTACGAGGCAACATTTCAGGATCAACAGTTGTTTAACAGGTTGTACCTTAACTTGAGAATTAAATTTTAAAACTATAAAAAGAATGATGAGGATGAAGACAAGCAAAATCTTGATGATACTGGCCGTTGCCGGTATGTTTTTAGGTTGTGTAAGAAATAAAAATGGCGCTTCTGCTCCGGCTCAGAGTGAGAGCGCATTTAACATGATTAAGGTTTCGGAAGTGATTCAGGGAGGAAGTTACACCTACATTAGCGCAACTGAAAACGGAATCGCAAAGTGGATTGCAGTAGCGAAACAAGACGTGAATCCCGGCGAAGTTTTATATTACTACGATGCCCTGCCAATGGAAAATTTCCACAGTAAGGAGATCGATAGAACCTTTGATGTAATTTACTTCGTGAATAAAATAACCAAAACTCCCGGAACTGAACAGCCTGCCATGGGTAGTGCTATGCCTCAGTCGCATCAGGGAAAAGTGGCTGTTAGCGATGCCGAAGTTGAAATCGAGAAAGAAGAAGGAGACTTGAGTATTGCCGATGTTTTTGCCAACAAAGCCGATTACAGCAGTAAAGAATTTGAAATTAAAGGGGCTGTGGTAAAAGTGAACGAACAGGTGATGGGTAAAAACTGGGTGCACATTCAGGATGGTACCGGCACCGGTGGTAATTTCGATCTGACAATTACAACACAAGCCGATGTAAAGGTGGGCGACGTGGTTACTTTTAAAGGAAAACTTACGCTTGAAAAAGATTTTGGCGCGGGTTATTACTACGATGTAATTATGGAAGATGGAACCCTTGTACAAAAGGAGGGAACCCAGATTTAATTATTCACATATCCATTAACAGCTTCAAGATAGGCTGTTAATGGATATAATTTTTCATCGTACCACAACGATGCAAAATACAATCCGATGGGGGCTTTTTTAAGCCCGTTTTTTTTGTAATAATCGTCGAGCCACGCTAATCCCTTTTCAATCTCAGTTTTTGATTTTGTACTGTTCAATGCTGCGACAGCAAGTGCTGTTTCTTCAATTGTGCCTTGAATCCCAAAATCTCCACCCCAGCTGCCATCTTTATTCTGAACTTTTAGCAGGAAGTTCGTTCCTTCAGTAATCATTTTCTGTATTCTTTCAGTCAGAGCCGGCTCTTCTTTCAACAACAGTTTTGCTTTTTGAAAATAGGTGAGTACGCGGGCGGTTCCGTACACCGGGTTTTTATGATTTTTGGTATGCTGATTTCCAAACCAAAGCGGTAACCACGAACCATTGTCTTTTTGGTGTTTTTCCAGATAGTCAACTGCTTTGTTAATGGCTATGGTGTAATGCTTTCTTTGTTTTAAACTCAAATCAGATTTGTAAACATCCAGCAGTTTTGCAAGCGCAAAAACACAGTGTCCGGTTAAATCGGCACAACTTTGGTCGAAGGGTAATTTCCCCCAACCCCGCGAAAAGGTTGGA
>NZ_JBFHGM010000434.1:0-2291 GCF_041583095.1 Draconibacterium sp. | reverse complement strand
TCTCTTCGCGTATTTCCTCAATCCGTTCAGCGATGGTATTTATGGTTGCCATCAACGATTTTTCCATCGCTTCAAACAACGGCAGCATCCTTTCCGATACCTTCAGAATTTTCTTCTGACGGGCCCGTTCCGTTTTTGTATATTTTATTTTTATACCTGCCATTATTTGCCCTCCTTGTTTTTCCCCGGGTTTACTACCGATGCCAATACTTCGGCACCTTTAATTTCATCGAAGGAATACAATCTTTCCGCCAGCTGAAGTTTTAGTTTGTACACCAAAACTTCTGTTAGGGTGAATGTTTTTCCGGCCTCAATGTTCTGCAATTCTTCCCATTGCCACTGCAAGATATTCATCTCGCGCTCCATGGGATTTCCGCGCAGCAACGAATTTGGCATCCGTTCCGGCTTCGGCTGACGGTTTTGCGTTTTGGCCGTTCTAACTTCTGAAAGATCTTCCTTGATACTGTTTAAAAGCGAGGAAATGCTTTTTACTCCAACATTAGCATCCAATTTCTGAATATCAACCGATTGCAGCGCCTTAAAATGTCGTGAAGACAGTTGGCGTTTTGCGTCATCGTTAAATTCATCGATTGTAATCGGAGGTGCCTCTCCCAGGGACAACGATGGCAAACTGGTCATAAGATAAACCATGTTTGACATATTTAATCCTCCTGGCTTTTAATGATCCGGTCAACTAAATCCTTGTTGAGTAAGGAAAATAAACCGCTCTCAATTTCTTTTGAGCTTACTACGAAACTGATTCCGTCTTTGTCGGTCGATTTTACTTTTATTTTGGCTTTACTTGCCGAAAGTGGTTGTAAAGTTACCTCTTCCTGAAGTGCTTCTTTTAATAAAAATGCTTCCATTTCTTTGTGCAACTCCGGCGGTACTTTTATCGATTTTTTTCCTGAAATCGAATCGATCACCACTTTTAGCAGTTCTTGCAGGTATTCTTCCTGACGGAATAAAGTTTTGCACTCTTTACCAAACACCTTTTTCAGGTGGTTTAAGATGGTTATTTTTGTAGCTTCAACCATGTCGCGCGAAGCCTGTGCAATTGCTTTTTCTGCATTTTTTTCTGTTTGAGAAGCTTTCGTTTCGGCTTCTTCAACAATTTTTTTGCTGGTAGCTTTTGCTTCGGCAATCAGTTTTTCGGCTTCCTGCTTTGCATTTTCAATTATGCGTTGTTTCTCTGCTTCGCCGGCATTAACACCCTGCTCTTTTAGTTTGGAAACAATTCCTTCCAGGTTTTCTTTATTTTTTGTCATCTCTTTTTCCGATTAGTAGTTAGTTCCAATATTGCTCGATCAGTTTTTTACTCAACCCTGTTTCGGTTGGTTCAAAATGCCGCTTTAAAATATCCCAGCATTTGTCTAATGCGGCTTCCAGTTCAATGGGCTCACCAAATGGTTCTTCCATATTGGCGATGAAATCTTCGCGGTAACGCAGCAATTTACGCGAGAATGTATCGTTTGCTGCACCAACTTCAGCTGCTTCGTATGCTTTTTCAGCATCGGCAAGTAACGATGCCATTGCCGTCATGATAGGGCGGTGGTCGTCTCGGGTAGTGTCGTTAACCTGCTGCTTTAAACGTGACAGCGAACGTGCCAGTTTCAGCTTGCCATTGTCAAGGAAAAACTGTCCCTCGGTAATATAACCGGTATTGTCAGGAACCGGATCTTCAAGCGATTCAAGCGTTGTTGCCCCGATAATAGTTATCGAACCGGCGCCTTCAATATCGGCAGCCACCTCGTAACGTTTGGCCAGCTCTGAATACAACGAACCCGGATAACCCTGCAAAGAAGGAATCTGATCCTGGTAGTTGGCAACGTTACGCAAAATGTTCGACCAGTTGGTCATGTCGGTTAGCAGTACCAACACGTCTTTTCCCTGGTCGGCAAATTCGCGCGATACACTTAATGCCACATCGGGTAACATAAGGCCTTTAATCTGCGAGTCACCGGCAAGGTGAGTAAACATGATGGTTTTATCGATATTACCCGACTGCGACAGCTGCTCTTTGAAGTAGTGGTACTCGTCGAATTTCAAACCGATACCGGCAAAAATAATTACGTCGGCCTGCGCACCCTGTGCAATCTGCGAAAGCAAACGGTTGTAAGGCTCGGTTGGACCGGCAAAAATTGGAATCTTTTGCGATTTTACCAGCGTATTAAATACATCAATCATCGGTATACCTGTCCACAGAGGCTGTTTGGGAACCAAACGAACCGTTGGATTTAAGGTATCTAAACGCGTTGAAACATATTTGTCGAAAATAATTTCAGGGCCAC
>NZ_JBFHGM010000433.1:0-2302 GCF_041583095.1 Draconibacterium sp. | reverse complement strand
TGATCAGCGAATTGGAAGACGGAACCATTACCTTGTACAACCAGGGAAATTTTACTGATTTATGCCGTGGGCCACACTTGCCAAACACCGGCTATATTAAAGCCATAAAATTAACTGCAATTGCAGGTGCTTACTGGCGTGGCGACGAAAAAAATAAAATGCTTACCCGTGTTTACGGGGTTACTTTCCCAAAAGCAAAAATGCTTGAGGAATACCTTGTAATGGTGGAGGAAGCAAAAAAACGCGACCACCGGAAAATCGGTAAAGAAATGCAATTGTTTACCTTTTCCGAATCGGTAGGACAAGGTTTGCCGTTGTGGTTGCCAAAAGGAGCACAGTTGCGCGAGCAGCTGGAGAATTTCCTGAAAAAAGTACAAAAGAAATACGGTTACGAGCAGGTAATGACACCACATATTGGCGATGTGAAGTTGTATAAAACATCCGGTCACTATGAAAAGTACGGAAAGGATTCGTTTCAGCCAATCACCACTCCTGCAGAAGGAGAGGAGTACCTGTTGAAACCGATGAACTGTCCGCACCACTGCGAGATTTACAAAGCCTGGCCGCGTTCGTACAAAGATCTGCCGGTTCGAATGGCAGAATTCGGAACAGTTTACCGCTACGAAATGAGTGGTGAGTTGCACGGGTTAACACGTGTTCGTGGTTTTACTCAGGACGACGCTCACCTTTTCTGCCGTCCCGACCAGGTAAAAGATGAATTCAAGAAGGTAATCGATATTATCTTTATCATTTTCAAAGCTTTGAGTTTTGAGAATTATACTGCACAGATTTCGTTGCGCGACCCGAATAAACCAGAGAAGTATATCGGATCGCCTGAAAACTGGGACAAAGCAGAGCAGGCCATCATTGAAGCTTGTGAAGAAAAAGGCTTAAATACCGTAACTGAGCTTGGCGAGGCTGCATTCTATGGTCCAAAACTTGATTTTATGATCAAGGATGCATTAGGACGCAGCTGGCAGCTGGGAACTGTTCAGGTGGATTACAACCTGCCCGAACGTTTTGAACTGGAATACATTGGCTCTGATGATAACCGTCACCGCCCGGTAATGATTCATCGCGCACCGTTCGGGTCGATGGAACGATTTGTGGCTGTGTTGATTGAGCACACCGCCGGTAAGTTCCCATTGTGGCTTACACCCGAGCAAGTGGTAGTATTACCTATCAGTGAAAAGTATAACGATTATGCTAAAAAAGTTTCAAATCTTCTAAATATTTCCGATATTCGCACCGTCGTTGATGATCGTAACGAAAAGATTGGTAGGAAGATACGCGACAACGAATTAAAACGAATTCCTTACCTGCTGATAGTTGGAGAAAAAGAAGCAGAGTCGGATTCCATTGCTGTGCGCCGACAAGGCGAAGGCGACAAAGGAACGATGGCCATACAGGAATTCGCTGAATTTATAAATAAAGAAGTAAGAGATCAATTATCAGGATTGTATAACTAACTTAAGGAGGAACGCATTATAGCTATTAAAAGAAGAGGTCCGAGAAGAAAATTCCAGCCACGTAAAGAGCAGGAACCGCAACACCGGATAAATCACAAGATCAGGGTGCCACAAGTACGTTTAGTGGGTGATAACATCGAAGAACAAGGTGTTTACCCCTTACGTGATGCACTAAAATTAGCAGACGAGATGGAATTGGATTTGGTAGAAATTTCGCCAAAAGCCGATCCACCGGTTTGTAAAATTATTGATTATTCGAAGTTTCTTTATCAGCAGAAAAAGAAACAAAAGGAGATGAAAGCAAAAACCACAAAAGTTGTGGTAAAAGAAATACGTTTTGGTCCGCAAACTGATGAGCATGACTTCCAGTTTAAACTGAAACATGCTGAAAAATTCCTTCAGGACGGAGCAAAAGTTAAAGCGTTTGTATTCTTTAAAGGACGTTCGATCTTATTTAAAGACCAGGGCGAAATTCTATTGCTGAGACTGGCAACAGAATTGGAAGAATGGGGAACGGTTGAGCAAATGCCAAAACTGGAAGGAAAAAGAATGACAATGTTTATTTCACCTAAGAAGAAATAAGTTTCGGTTAACGAAACTTGTTTCGTGGTGTTAAACCAATATAATAAAGTTCTTTGATAACATCTTAATTAGTAGGAATTATGCCAAAAATGAAAACGAACTCCGGTGCTAAAAAACGTTTTAGATTAACCGGAAGTGGTAAAATTAAAAGGAAGCACGCCTACAAAAGTCATATTTTGACTAAAAAAAGTACAAAACGTAAGCGTAATTTGACTTATTGGACAACAATCGATAAGACAAACGAAAGCAAC
>NZ_JBFHGM010000432.1:0-2404 GCF_041583095.1 Draconibacterium sp. | reverse complement strand
CTAAAATCGCAAGGGGAGTTGACCCTTCGTTGGATAAAGAAGCTCTTCGTGTGGTAAATGCGCTTCCTGCATGGAAGCCAGGTAAACAGCGAGGAAAACCGGTTAATGTATCGTACACGGTACCAATTAACTTCGTGTTGCAGTAACAAATAAAAAACAATATTTTTGCACTCCTGTTTCTTTCGAAGCAGGAGTTTTTTTTTGACTAAAATAAAGTAAATGATAGAAACAGCACCTATAACAGAAAAAGCGGTTATTGTGGGACTGATCAACCAGGATCAGGATGAACGTCAGGCAAAAGAGTACCTCGACGAGTTGGAGTTTTTGGCCGATACTGCGGGTGCGCAAGTATTAAAAAAATTCACACAAAAGCTGGATGTTCCGAATAAAGCCACATTCGTTGGCCCGGGAAAACTCGACGAGATTAATCAATACATTAAAGTTGTTGAGGCCGATACGGTAATTTTCGACGACGAACTTACACCAACTCAATTACGAAATATTGAACGCGAGTTAGAATGTAAGGTACTGGATCGTACCAATCTTATCCTCGATATTTTTGCAAAGCGGGCACAAACAGCTCATGCAAAAACACAGGTTGAGTTAGCGCAGTACCAGTATTTGCTTCCGCGATTAACACGAATGTGGACTCACCTCGAGCGTCAGCGTGGTGGTATTGGTATGCGTGGTCCGGGTGAGACCCAGATAGAAACCGACCGCCGTATTATTCTTGACAAAATCAGCCGCTTAAAAACTCAGCTGGTAAAAATTGACAAACAAAAAGCTATTCAGCGCAAAAACCGTGGCAAAATGGTGCGTGTGGCTTTGGTGGGGTATACCAACGTTGGTAAATCGACCATTATGAATATGATGGCCAAGTCGGAAGTGTTTGCCGAGAATAAACTTTTTGCAACACTCGATACTACGGTACGAAAAGTGGTGATCGAAAACCTGCCTCTCCTTCTGGCCGATACGGTTGGTTTTATCCGCAAACTGCCACACGGATTGGTTGAATCGTTTAAATCAACACTCGACGAGGTGCGCGAGGCAGATATTTTGCTACACATTGTTGATATTTCGCATCCGGGATTTGAAGAACAGATTGAAACGGTTGACACTACACTGAAAGAAATCGATGCCGGCAATAAACCAACTTTCTACATCTTCAATAAAATTGATGCTTTTACCTACGAGGAAAAAGATGAGGATGATCTTTCGCCACGTACAAAAGATAATTTCACCCTGGAAGAGTGGAAAAGCTCGTGGATGGCAAAAAGCAACACCCCGGCATTATTCATTTCAGCAAAAGAAAAAACGAATATCGAAGAGTTTAAGATGGAACTTTACGAAAAAGTGAAGGGGATTCACTCGCAGCGTTTTCCGTATAACGATTACCTTTATGATTCGGACTGGACAAAAGGAATTCAGGAATAAACATGGTTCTTTTATTTTGCTCCTAAAGATGAAAGTGCAGGCCACTGCTATTATTATGTATTAGATATTGTAATGTGCTGTAAATTAGATGGTAGATTCGTGCTGTTCAATCTGAAATCAAAATTCGTTAATCGAAATTCATCATTCAGGTTTTATTCCATTTCAACTTTTTTTATCACCGATTTGTCGAGGCAGTTTTCCAGCATTTCAATGCTGGTTAAACGCCGAAGCGGGTGTTTCATTTTCGGGGCAATTTCAACCAGCGGAACAAGAACAAAACGTCGTTCGTGAATGCGCGGGTGGGGAACGATCAGATCTTTCGACTCCATAAACTCGTCGTTAAAATACAGGATGTCAATATCCATTTCGCGCGACGAGTAGCGTTCATTGCCACGTTTCCGGCCAAAATCGGCCTCCATTTCGTGGATGCGCCACAGCAATTCTTCCGCCTCAAGTTTGGTTTCAATAGCCACTACCTGGTTCCAGAACACATCTTCGCAATGAAAACCCCACGGTGGTGTTTCGTAAACCGATGACTTTTGGATTATTTTACCTAATTTTAAGTCAATCAGTTCGAGGGTGCGTTTAAAATTTTTATCCTTATCGCCAATATTTCCGCCTATTCCAAGAAATACCTTGTTCATTGTATCTTATATTTGTAATTCCGTGATAAAAATGGTACTCATTCACTAAATCGGAACATGAATAAAATTACAAAAATATGAAAGAATTCTTCAAATACGTATTAGCGACCATTGTTGGTTTCCTGGCCATATCGTTAATTGGTATTTTTCTGATGTTTATCGTTTTTGGGGCTATTATTGCCTCTGCCGATAAAGAGATTACGGTAACCGACCAGTCGATGTTAGTAATTGACTTAAGTAAAAGTATTGTAGACCGTGCTCCGAACGATCCTTTTGAAGATCTTGAACTGCCCGGATTTTTTAGCTCGATAAAAACAATCGGGCTG
>NZ_JBFHGM010000431.1:0-2448 GCF_041583095.1 Draconibacterium sp. | reverse complement strand
TGGGAGGAACTGTTTCAGGCGATATTCTTTCTACGGATGTGGCCGGTGGTTTTACAGGTTGTTTACTGGGGTTGTATGCAACTTCGGCCAACGATGCAATTCCTGAATAGGACCATAAATTTGAATTACTAGATATTTCCGGTGTTGGGTCAAAGTTATTCTTTGGCTCATCCCCGGAATAGGTTTTTTTAGAAAGGCAGACTAATACTTAACTAAACAAGATGCAGACCAATAAAATTTTATCAACCGGGCTATTCCTGTTGTTTGCAGTGGCGGCTTTTGCTCAACAAATGAGTGTTGTGTCGCCCAATAAAAAACTTAAAGTTGAGCTTTTACAGTCAGAAAGCACAGAGTTTTCTCCATGGTTTTTAAAAGTAGATTACCGGGCTGATGAAGATTTTACCCCTGTTATCCCAAAAATCGATTTGGGATTACTACGCGACGATCAGGATTTTTCAAAAGGATTGATACTGAAAAAGGTTGAACCAATCCAATTGATCATAGAAGAATATACCGCCATACACGGAAAACGTTTGCAACGAAAAAATACCGCCAACGAAATTACCTTCTGTTTTGAAAATGAAAATAAATCGAAACTGAATGTAGTTGTTCGGGCCTGGAACGATGGAGTTACTTTTCGTTACGAATTTCCTGAAAAAGAAGGTGATTTTGTGATTCAGGACGAGTTCACCGCCTATACCATTCCCAATAAAACAAACCGCTGGCTGGAAGAATTCGATCTTTCAAACGAACGGCTTTACGCCAACAGCGACAGTGCTTCCGTTCAGAAAAACTGGTCGTACCCGGCACTTTTCGAAACCCCGGAAAAGAATTGCTGGTACCTGATACATGAAGCAGGTTTAGATAGAAGTTACTGTGCAACAAAACTGAACAACAACAGTGTTGCCGAACAATACAAGGTTACGCTTCCGCATCCCGGAGAAGGAGAGGGTGAAGCTTTGCCACAGATTACATTGCCCTGGAAATCGCCCTGGCGTGTGATTGCGGTGGGTAGTTTGGCCGATGTGGTGGAATCAACCCTGGTCGATGATGTTTCAAAACCTTCAGTTCTTGAAAATACCGATTGGATAAAACCCGGTGTGGCATCGTGGAATTACTGGTCGCACAACCACGGAACAAAAGATTTTAAAACCGTTTGCGAATTTGCTGATTTGGCTGCCGAAATGAACTGGCCGTACACCTTACTCGATTGGGAATGGGACCAAATGGAAAACGGTGGTAACCTGGAAGATGCAATCGATTATATTCATTCGCTGGGCCTTAAGCCACTGATGTGGTATAACTCGAGCATGTTTAAGTGGATTACTTCAACTCCTGTCGACCGGATGAAAACGCATGAAAACCGTGTGGAAGAATTTACCAAACTGAATAAACTGGGAGTTTACGGGGTAAAAATTGATTTCTTTTTAAGTGAGAAACAATACATGATCGACTACTACCTCGATATTTTGGAGGATGCTGCGCAGTTTAATATCATGGTTTATTTTCACGGTTGTTTGGTACCGCGGGGCTGGCAGCGTACTTACCCGCATCTGATGACGTACGAGGGAGTTCGTGGTGATGAATGGTACAACAACGGCCCCGAATTGACTGCTGCTGCGCCCGAACACAACAACGTATTGCCGTACACAAGAAATGTGGTCGGGTCGATGGATTATACGCCGGTAACATTTACCAATTCGCAATATCCGCATATTACATCTTATGCACACGAGCTGGCATTAAGTGTTGTGTTTGAATCAGGCATCCAGCATTTTGCCGATCGCCCCGAAGGATTTCGGAATTTACCCGATGCTGCACGTACATTTTTAAAAGAAGTTCCGGTGGTCTGGGACGAAACAAAATTGCTGGATGGTTATCCCGGTAAGTTCACGGTAATCGCACGCAAAAAAGCCGGGAACTGGTATGTTGGCGGCATTAATTCAGATGGAAGAAGAGAACGACAACAAACGCTTGACTTTGGTTTTCTGCCCGACGGAAATAAATACCGATTAACATTAATTGCCGACGGAGAACACGATACGGTTTTTTCTACGCAATACATGGTCGTTGATAACAGCAGTTCGATAAATGTAAAAATGCTTCGCAGAGGCGGATTTGCAGCTGTACTGAAACCGCTTGAATAACAAACGAAAGAAGATGATAAGACATTTCCTAAATAGAACGATCGTGGTGGCTGCCATTTTGTTGGGAGCCTTCTCGGCATGGGCACAACAATACCCGTATCAAAATCCCGAATTAAGTTCGGAAGAACGTGCAAAAGATTTGGTTTCGCGATTAACGCTCGAAGAAAAAGCAATATTGATGTGCGACCAGTCGGATGCCATTCCGAGACTCGGAATCAAAAAATTTAACTGGTGGAGCGAAGCATTGCACGGCTATGCCAACAACGATAATGTAACTGTTTTTCCGGAACCCATTGGAATG
>NZ_JBFHGM010000430.1:0-2480 GCF_041583095.1 Draconibacterium sp. | reverse complement strand
TCATCAACACAATATTTTAACGCTTTTGCTCTGATGAACGCCAAAGGAATTTACGAAGGTCAGCGCGAAGAAAACCCGAAAGATCGTGTGTTTATTCTTACCCGCTCGGGCTTTGCAGGAATGCAACGTT
This sequence comes from Draconibacterium sp., assembly GCF_041583095.1. Taxonomy (NCBI): domain Bacteria; kingdom Pseudomonadati; phylum Bacteroidota; class Bacteroidia; order Marinilabiliales; family Prolixibacteraceae; genus Draconibacterium; species Draconibacterium sp. The sequence goes on along the minus strand of NZ_JBFHGM010000430.1, from coordinate 2,350 downwards.
ACGGAACAACTACCTGGAGTGGCGACATTGGCACCACCTGGGAAGATATGAAAACACAAATTTCAGCAGGTATCAACTTCTCCATGTCGGGACTCCCCTATTGGACAATGGATATTGGTGGTTTCTGTGTGCAAAAGAAATTTGAGCATGCCACCGAAGGTAGCGAAGATATGAAGGAATGGCGCGAATTAAATACCCGCTGGTACCAGTTCGGAGCATTTGCACCGCTGTTCAGGGTTCACGGGCAGTATCCTTACCGCGAAATTTACAACATTGCGCCGGAAAATCATCCGGCGTACAAATCGATGTTGTACTACAACAAACTGCGCTACCGTTTAATGCCATACATTTACAGTTTAACCGGTGCAGTTTATCACGACGATTATACCATTATGCGTGGTTTGGCGATGGATTTTTCCGACGACCGCCGCGTGCTGAATATTGGCGACCAGTTTATGTTTGGCCAGTCGTTGCTGGTTTGTCCGGTTTATGAATACGAAGCCACAAAACGCGATGTATACTTCCCAAACAATGGTGGATGGTACAATTTATACACAGGCGAATTCCTGGCAGGTGGCCAAAAGTTAAGTGTGGAAGCACCTTACGAAAGAATGCCGCTATTTGTACGCGAAGGTTCTATCATTCCTGTAGGACCTGAAATTCAGTACACCGACGAGAAAAAAGGTGCGCCGATTGATATTTACGTGTACACCGGAAAAGATGCTTCGTTTAAATTATACGAAGACGAAGGAACAACTTACGCTTACGAAGGTGGCGCATTCACTACCATCGAATTTTCGTATTCCGAAAGTGACAACAGCCTTGTTATTGGCGCTCGAAACGGCGAATATCCGGAAATGGTTAAAAACCGCGAATTCCGAATTATAAAAGTTTCGCGCGAACAACCGGTGGCTATGCTTGGAAAAGCAAACAACGTTCAGATAGTAAACTATACGGGTGAAGAAATTACCATAGAATTATAAACCTGAGTTATACTTTATAATAAGTCAGGTAAAAGCGAACAGATTTAGTTGATTTGAATTACGGGGAACAGAAAGGCCATTCTGTTTCCCGTTTTTATTTTTATGCTTACTTTAGCAAAAGTCGAAAACCGGACTTTTTAAATGAACGATTGAAACCTGAAATGAAGTCTTTACTGCATAAACTCTTACCGTTTATATTCATTGTTAATCTTGTAATTGTGCCAGCACTAAGCACACAGGCTACTTCCATTCCCGGGAACGAGCCTTATAAGTTTATGCACCTTAACATTAACAACGGCTTATCGAACAACGAAATAAGGGCAATCTTAAAAGACCAACAAGGTTTTATGTGGTTCGGAACAGCGCAGGGTTTAAACCGCTATGATGGCACAGGTTTTAAAACATTTCTGCACGATTTTAACGACAGTACCTCGATACCATTTAACGGAATTGAATATTTGTTTGAAGACATTGACGGCCGTTTATGGATTCGTTCCTATGCCGAATTTACTATTTACGATCCCGTACTCAAACGCTTTTCAACACCGGGAGTAAATTATCGAAACACAGGCATTCCAATCGCCGGACTGCAATCGTTTTTTACCGATAGCAAGAACAACACCTGGATAGTGAATTCCAACCACGGTTTGTACAAGTTCAATCATGCAAACCAAACAGTTGATTCGATACAGTTTGTATCAAAAGCTAACAGACCCAATTACGATAATTCCTTAAGCGATATTGCAGAAGATGGCAACCACATGATTTGGGTGGTATCAAAAGCCGGCGAGCTGTTGCAAATCAATCCGGAAACCAAACAAACCGAGCTGACATTTTTTCTGGGCGATGAAGTGATGGATGAATCTAATAACTTCCAGCTATTCATCGATTCCGACAACGACATCTGGATTTATTCGCCCGGTATACCTTATGGCGTATTCTTTTTTGATCATCAATCCAAAAAAATAAGCAGATACACACAGTCGTCATCCCCATTTAAACTCTCCGCCAATTTGGTTTCGTCGGTTATTGAAGACGATAACAGATCCATATGGATTGGTACTGATCACGGCGGGATTAACATTCTAAACAAGCAAAACAGAACCATAAGCGTTCTACAAAACAATAGTGAGAATCCGTTTGGAATTGCACAAAACAGCATAACCTGCCTGTATCGCGATAATGAAAATATTATTTGGGCCGGAACCTATAAAAAAGGCATTAGTTACTACCACAAAAATCTTATTCCTTTTAACCACTACAGGTACTCGGCCGAGGCGCCGAACAGCTTACCTTACAACGATGTTAACTGCTTTGTTGAAGACAATCGGGGAAATCTGTGGATTGGCACAAATGGTGGCGGATTG
>NZ_JBFHGM010000429.1:0-2481 GCF_041583095.1 Draconibacterium sp. | reverse complement strand
GTTTGGGGCGATGGCGATCCGGAAGGTGTGCGTCAGCGTGCAGCCGAAGAAATGGTAAAAACGGCCGAAGTGGCCAAGCGACTGGGAGTGGATACCGTGGCTGGATTTACCGGAAGCCCGATTTGGCACATGTTGTATTCGTTTCCACCCGTATCGCCTGAAATGATTGAAGAAGGTTATGCCGATTTTGCACGGCGCTGGAAACCGATTCTTGACGAATACCAAAGCCTTGGAGTAAAATTTGCATTAGAAGCACATCCTACCGAAATAGCTTTTGATATTCACACTGCACACCTGGCACTAAAAGCGTTGGATTATCATCCGGCATTCGGATTTAACTACGATCCCAGCCATTTCGGCTATCAGCATGTGGATTATGTGCGTTTTATCTACGAGTTTGCCGATCGGATTTTTCATGTGCACATGAAAGATGTTTACTGGAGCGATGTGCCAACCGGAGTTGGTGTTTTTGGAGGCCACATGGAATTTGGCGATAACCGTCGTTACTGGAATTTCCGCAGTTTGGGAAGGGGTAAAATTCAGTTCGAGAACATTATCCGGGCGCTGAATGATATCGGTTATAACGGGCCGCTCTCCGTAGAATGGGAAGACAGCGGGATGAACCGTGAAGCCGGGGCTGCAGAAGCCTGTGAGTTTGTTAAAAAGATTGATTTTGCGCCATCGGATGTAGCATTTGACGATGCCATGCAAAAAGAATAAAAAGAAGACGTGTAAGGCCGGGAGCATATTGTTTCCGGCTTTCTTTTTTTCGAACTATTACGAAAAAAATAAGCCTATATTAAGCTAGTGTTTGAATAGCAGGAGAGTGAATTTATAATCCGGACTATAAAATCTGTTGTAAAATACCTTACTAAGTGAGCGATGACTGTTAAAAAAAAACGGCATTAAAAATGGATAACTTAAAATTATTCTACAAATTTGGGGTCGGTTACGCGATGGAAGGTCTTCCTGAACGAATTACAAATGAATTAAGATTTATTTTCTAATACCAACTAAAAATAAAATGACTAATAGAAGAGACTTTATCAAAACATCGGCAATGGCAACAGCTGGCGTAGGGATTGCGTCAGGAATGCCTTTAGCGATGGAATCGTGCTCGGGAGCAAACGATAAACTGGTTTGTGCTTTGATTGGGGCAAAAGGAATGGGATTTAGTGATTTGCAAGCCTTTTTAAAGCAAAAAAATACCGAGTGTGGCGCTATTTGCGATGTTGATGAAAACGTTTTGAATCAGCGAATTGCCGACGTTGAAAAGATTCAGGGAACAAAACCAAAAGGATTTAAGGATTTCAGAAAATTACTGGAAGAACCCGGTATTGATGTGATCATTATTGGTACACCCGACCATTGGCACTGTTTGCCGTTTGTTTATGCCGCGCAGGAAGGAAAACATATTTACTGTGAAAAACCATTGGCAAACTACATCGAAGAAATCAACATCATGGAACGTGCGTGGAAACGTTACGGAACAATTGCCCAGGTAGGGCAGTGGCAGCGTAGCGATAAGCACTGGAAAGAAGCGGTTGATTTTGTATATACCGGCGCGCTGGGTAAAATTCGTACCGTACGTTGCTGGTCGTACCAGGGTTGGATGAAATCGATTCCGGTAATGCCCGACGGGCCTGTTCCTGAAGGTGTTGATTACGATATGTGGTTAGGACCGGCAAAAGCACGTCCGTTTAACCCGAACCGTTTTCACTTTAATTTCCGCTGGTTCTGGGATTATGCTGGTGGATTAATGACCGACTGGGGAGTACACATTATCGACTACGGTTTATTTGGAATGAAAGCCAAAGCACCTAAATCGGTTATGGCAATGGGTGGCAAATTCGCCTATCCTGAGGATGCTTGCGAAACTCCTGACAGTATGCAGGCTTTATACGAATTCGACGACTATACATTACTTTGGGATCATGGCCTGGGAATCGACGGTGGTTACTACGGCCGTAGCCACGGTGTAGGTTTTGTTGGTAACAACGGAACTTTGGTGGTCGACCGTAACGGATGGGAAGTTATTCCAGAAGGTGGAAGAAACCCCAAAATGGATCGCGTAGAATTGAAAAAAGGCGATGGACAGGGATTGAACAACCACATGGCTAACTTTATCGATTGTATTAAAGATGGCGATCAGAATACAAATTGTAATGTTGGTATTGCTGCCAATACCGCTCGTGTGGCTCACCTGGGTAACCTGGCCTTAAAAACCGGTCAACGCCTGTACTGGGATGCCGATAACAGCAAATTTATTGGTAACGATGCAGCTAACGAACTATTGGTGCCAACCTACCGCGCACCATGGGAGTTGCCTAAAGTATAAAAAGACAAATACCAGATATTTTGAAAAAGCAGGCTCATTTCGGGTCTGCTTTTTTTGTGAAAGTCCCCATCATTTTATGTGTATTGCCGTTTGAGTTTCGTCCGGGAGAACCATCTGGCTTCGATCTGCTTTCTTCGCCGGAC
>NZ_JBFHGM010000428.1:0-2516 GCF_041583095.1 Draconibacterium sp. | reverse complement strand
TTTATAGTTCCCAAAACATTGGAAACGTGATTAACAGCAATCAGTTTTGTCTTCGGAGTGATCAGTTCCGGCAACTTATCCATCTCAAGCAAACCGGTGTCGTTAAACGGAAGTTTTACAATTTTTGCATTTCGTCTTTCGGCGGCAATTTGCCACGGAACAATATTCGAGTGGTGTTCCATTTCTGAAACGATGATCTCATCACCATCCGAAACATACTTTTCGCAAAAGCTACTTGCCACCAGGTTAATACTTTCGGTGGTTCCTTTTGTGAAAATTATTTCTTTTCGCGAAGTGGCATTAATAAACTCCTTCACTTTATCGCGTACCTCTTCGTACTCAACCGTTGCTTTATCAGCCATGTAGTGCGCACCACGGTGGATGTTGCCATAGTAATCGTTGTGCAGCTGCTCCAATTTTAAAAGCACCTGAACAGGCTTTTGCGCCGATGCGGCCGTATCGAGATAAACAAGCGGCTTATTATATACCTTTTGCTGGAGAATGGGGAAATATGATCTGATTTTTTCGATATCGTAATTCATAAGGCGAAGATAGCGAAATGAAAGAAAAGAAGCTTTGCGAAACGCTGTACTCTCAAGGAGTTTAAAACTTTGTTTTTATTCCGAGGTTACAACGTTTCGCAAAAAAATATTTAACAATCGCACTGGTAAGCACAATCGTGACAACGGGAAACTTCACCTTTCAGGCGTTTGTCAACCAGTTCGTCGATACGGTCGCGCAATGGCTCCAGTTTGATCTCTTTTACCACCTCGTGGACAAATGCGTTCATCATCATCAAACGTGCCTGATCTTCGTTAATTCCGCGGGCACGCAGGTAAAACAATGCTTCTTCATCAATCTGACCAACTGTTGCACCGTGACTACATTTTACATCGTCAGCATCAATAATCAGCTGAGGTTTTGTTTGCATCGTGGCTTCGTCGGTCAGCAACAAGTTGTTGTTGCGCTGGAAAGCATTTGTTTTTTGTGCATCGCGAACCACGTGTATTCTTCCTGAGAAAGCACCGGTTGATTTTTCGTCGAGCACGTTTTTGTAAATCTGATTACTTTCGCAGTGCGGCGCAGCATGAATAACCTGAGTGAAATTATCCACATGTTGTTTCTTGTCCATAAAGGCCATTCCAAACATGTGCGCCTCGGCATTTTCTCCGTTCAATGCAAATTGCAGGTTGTTACGAATCAAACCACCGTGTAACGACGCAGTGTGTGTTGTAACACGCGAATCGCGCTGCTGATCGATAAATACCGAATTGATATTTGTGGCTTTGTTGTGCTGATTTTGCAGGGTGTAAAACTCCACCTCAGCATTGTTGCCGGCAAAAATTTCCGTTACCGAGTTATTCAGGTATTGGTTAAGGTTCAGTGTGTGATCGCATAACAACACCTGAACTTTAGCACCATCTTCAACAAGAATAAAATTCCGTTGAGTAGAGAATGTATCTTTTTCGTCCTGCAACAGATTAATGATCTGGACAGGACTTTCAACCACTACATTTTTCGGAACATAAAGGAAAAAACCATCTTTGGCAAAAGCTGTATTCAGCGCCACCATCGGGTCTTCTTCAACATTGGCCAGACTGGCATATTTTTCCAGCAGCTCCGGTCTTTCTTTCGAAATACTGTCGAGGCTATCGAGAATAACACCTTCCGGAAGATCTCTTTTTTCTGTTTCGTTTTTGTAGAACCAACCATTAAAAACCAGTGCCAGATTAGTGTTCAGTTGCGGAACATCGCAACGAAAAACCTCGCTCATATTGGCTTTCTTTTCCTCCCTTGTATGGATGAATTTAAAATCAGGCACAAATGCCGGATTTAGGTTGGTATATTTATAATTTTCATTTTTTCGCGTTGGTATACCCTGCAAAACAAAGTTCTGAAACGCCTTTTTTCGTTGAGCGTTCAAAATATCGGACGAGTTGGCAAAAAGCTCGTCTTTTACTTCGTTGTAATGCGCGGTATATTTTAGCGATAAATCTGCTTTGTCAACTAAAACGCTCATGTTAATTTCCGTTTTCTGATTTAATCCAGTCGTACCCTTTTTCTTCCAAATGAAGCGCCAATTCTTTTCCGGCCGTTTTTACAATTTTTCCCTGGTAAAGAATATGTACAAAATCGGGTACAATATAATCGAGCAGGCGCTGGTAGTGCGTAACTACAATTGTCGACCTTTCGGGCGATTTTAGCGCGTTAACTCCGTTGGCTACTGTCTTTAATGCGTCAATATCAAGTCCAGAATCGGTTTCGTCAAGAATCGCTAATTTCGGCTCAAGTAGTGCCATCTGGAAAATCTCGTTTTTCTTTTTCTCACCACCCGAGAATCCTTCGTTAACCATGCGGTTGGTTAATTTGGTATGCATGTCAACCAAATCCATTTTTTCACGCATCAATTTCAGGAATTCGCCTGCAGTAAGTTCTTTTAATCCTTTGTGCTTCCGGTGTTCGTTTACTGAAGTTTTCAGGAAGTTCACCATTGGTACGCCCGGAATTTCAACGGG
>NZ_JBFHGM010000427.1:0-2551 GCF_041583095.1 Draconibacterium sp. | reverse complement strand
GACGAGGTTTTATTGAAAGCTGGAATTTCATACACTTCAATCGAGAATGCCGGGAAAAATATAAGTGCTGAATTACCTGAATGGGACTTTGACCATATTGTGAGCGATTCGCAGAACGAATGGAATGCCCTGTTAAATCGTATTCAAATTGAAGGCGGAACAGAACAACAGCAACGACGTTTTTACACCGATCTTTGGCACGGATTACAAGGTCGCCGTACTATTAGCGATGCAAACGGAGCTTACCCGGATTATACCGGTGAAGAATTTCGTGTTGGCCAGTTACCGTTAGATGAAAATGGAATCCCAAAATTTAACCACTACAATTCAGATGCTTTTTGGGGAGCACAGTGGACAATTAATACGCTTTGGGGGCTGGTTTATCCTGAAATTATGGACGAGTTTGTTCAGTCTATGATGGTGTATTATGCCGATGGAGGATTGGTTCCACGCGGCCCTTCAGGCGGAAACTATACTTATGTAATGACCGGTGCATCGGCCACCCCCTTTATAGTTAGCGCTATTCAGAAAGGCATTGTAACTGAGAACCTGGAAGAAATTTATCAGGCCTTGAAAAAGAATCACATGCCCGGTGGAATTATGGAAAAAGCGGGATATGAACATAAAACCAACCTGGGTGGTGGACTGAAATACTACATTGAAAAAGGATATGTTCCACATCCGATACCGGAAGGCAACTTTGGATTCCACCAGGATGGTGCCAGCCTAACCATGGAGTACGCATACCAGGACTGGACATTGGCGCAATTGGCAAAAAAGCTGGGGTACACCGAAGATTACAAGTATTTTATGGCACGTTCAAAAAATTATAAAAATGTGTTCAACAACGAATCAACGTGGATGTGCCCTAAAGATGTGAATGGAAAATGGCGGGAGAATTTTGATCCGTATGAATACGAAAATGGGTTTAATGAATCGAACGGGGCACAATCAACCTGGTTTGTGCCGCACGATATTGAAGGGCTGGCTCAATTAATGGGAGGCAAAGAAAAAGCAGTGGAAAAACTGAATCAACAATTTGAAACGGCTGAGGAGTTAGGATTTACATCCGGTGGTGCACACGATAAAGAGTTGCACCCCGAATACCGTCGGGTTCCAATTAACTACGGAAATCAACCATCCATTCAAACCGGACATGTATTTAATCTGCTCGATCGCTCCGATTTATCGCAATACTGGATTCGAAAAGTGGTAGATAAAGCCTTTAGCGGACTCTCTCCTGCAGCAGGTTTTAATGGAGACGAAGACCAGGGATTAATGGGAAGTCTATCGGTGTTGTTAAAAATTGGTTTATTTCAAATGAATGGCGGCACCGATGAAAACCCGGAATACCAGCTTGGCAGTCCAATCTTTGATAAAATTACTATTCAGCTGAATCCTGATTATTATACGGGTAAAAAGTTTGTAATAGAGGCTGTAAATAACGAACCAAATCATGCGTTTATCCAGTCGGTGAGATTGAATGATGAAGCCCAAAACGAGCTTTCTTTAACACATTCCGAAATTACAAAAGGCGGACACTTGAAAATAGAACTTAGGGCCGACGCCAAATGATTGAGAGGTAAATTGAGCGGCTATTGTCAGTAGTAGTATAGTAAGCGCTAAAAAGGGGGACTTAATGGCAAATCGCACGATTAATTACAAACAAATGAGGTATTTTTTGCTTGTTTTTTGTTCATTTTTATTGTGTGCTGTGGTAATAAGTTGCTCCAGTCAACATATGACGGTCGGGAATATTCAGGTTCCACAAGAAAGGTCAATCCAGTGGAGCAACGAATCAGCATTTCGGGATTCCATTATTTGTGTTTGGGCCAATAATACGGTTGAGTACGGAAAAGAAAAAGGAAAGGTACATAATCCGAGAGTTATATTGGCGCGGCTGCATTCGAAAACGGATATCAGTGAAACCAATCAAATCATTGCGGGGATGGAGCCCTGGGGAGTATCCGGCTCGTCATGGTTGCTCAATAAACATGGGGACTACGATTTCTCTTTAACCGTATTAACAACAATTTTATGGCAATTTGGAAATGAGCCTGACTTATTATTCCCGAAAACAGTTCATCATTTGCTACATGTTTTGCTCACTGAAGAGGGGAACAAATTCCGCAAGTCGGCTCCTAAAACTTTGGGGCTGGCTCCCGAAACAGAGAATCATTTGCTGATGACAGAGGGATCGCGTTACCTGAAAAACAGGTGGCTGGCCTTGCATGGCAATAATAACCCGAAATACGACAATATAGGCAATGGAATGGAGTCCAAAATACTGGATCTGTTAAACGAAATGAAAAGAGATGGATTGTATGAGTTTAATTCCATGCCATATGTGGGTTATACCATCACCGCCTTATTAAATCTCGAAGCTTACGCATCAGAGAGGATTCGCCGAGAAGCTCGGGCTGTATTGGATTACATGAACTATTGTTACGCTCTGGGGAGCTACAATTATAAATATTTTCCTCCCATGAGAAGGCGATACGAACGGGCCAGTTGGCATGAGCTCACAACAGGATACCACACTGTTTTTATG
>NZ_JBFHGM010000426.1:0-2630 GCF_041583095.1 Draconibacterium sp. | reverse complement strand
CTGATTTAAACCAGCGTCTGCAAAAGATAGAAAACCATAAAAAAAGGGAACAACTTGTTTAGTTATTCCCTTGGTGGGAAGAGCAGGATTCGAACCTACGAAGGCTGAGCCAACAGATTTACAGTCTGCCCCGTTTGACCGCTTCGGTATCTTCCCAAAATATTTTAAATGAGCCGAATCCCAGATTCGAACTGGGGACCCCGAGATTACAAATCACGTGCTCTGGCCAACTGAGCTAATTCGGCTTATTATTTCAATCTTTTGTTAGAACGTTGCTGTTTCAAATCAGCGGGTGCAAAGGAAAGAATTAATTTTTAATTCTGCAATACCTTTTTTAAACTTTTCACCACTTTTTTGAACGCTTTTTCTTTTTGAAAAAAAGTGGGTAAGCTACCTGTGTCGCACCGCTCAACCGCCTACCCTTGCTGCCTTCCGACCCTGGGGGGATTCAGCAGGAGCTGGTCGCACAGGACTTACCCGGCGACAAAAGTAGAAAATTTTGTTCTTCCGCCAAACAAAATCATTCTATCGCGTAATTTTAAACACGACACAACGACTTATCAGATTGAAAATGAAATACAACTGAATGAAAATTTTTACGCATTTTTTTACGCCACAAGGGACAAGCCCAACATTTTTAGAAATTATGTGAAAAAAGCGAGCCCAAAAACCGTTATGTAACTATATATTGTTTTACGCAAATGCTCCAAAAAATCATTTATATTTGTCAAACCTATAATTAAAACAAACATCATGGAACAAAAATCATCACCTTTACTTAAATCATCTTTAACCTATGGTCTCTACGCGGCTTTAATTTCCATTTTCCTTAATGTAGTTATTTGGGCCGGCGGTATCATGGAATCATTAGGACTTTTTGGTTCTTTAATTGTTGCTCTTTTATCTTTTGTAATATCTTTTGTAATTCTGTTCATTTTCGCAAAAAATTACCGCAATAAAGAATTTGAAGGCTACATTAGTTTTACCGAGGCTTTTAAGTTTGTAATGATGGTAACCATTGTTTCAACTGTCATCCTGGTTATCTACACCTATATTTTCCACAGTTTTATTGCTCCGGATTATATGGAGAACCTGATGGCAAGCATGCAGCAAAAAACGCTGGAGTTTATGGAAAGCCGTGGCGTTCCTGATTCAAGTATCGACCAGGCTATGGAGCAGTTTAAAGAAATTCCGACAATTGCAAAAACGTTACGCCAGGCAGCCCTTTCAGGAATTATTGGCGGAGGCATAATTTCGCTGATCGTTGCGGCAATTGTTAAGAAGAAAGTTGAAGATTCATATTAATATTCAAAAGCGTTTTTAATGGATATTTCCGTAGTTATTCCGCTGTTTAACGAAGAAGAGTCGCTGCCCGAATTGGCGGCGTGGATAAAGAAGGTGATGGACGGGAATAAGTTCTCCTACGAAGTTATGCTGATCGACGACGGCAGCATCGACAACTCGTGGGAAGTGATAGAACAGCTCCAAAAAGAAAATTCCTGTATTAAAGGAATTAAATTCAGACGTAACTACGGAAAGTCGGCCGCATTATATTGTGGTTTCGAGGCGGTGCAGGGCGATGTGGTAATTACCATGGATGCCGATTTACAGGATAGCCCCGAGGAAATTCCGGAACTGTACCGGATGATCAAGGAAGACGGTTTCGATTTGGTTTCGGGCTGGAAGAAAAAACGTTTCGACCCGGTTCTTACAAAAAACCTGCCCAGTAAATTTTACAACTGGACCGTTCGGCGGATGAGTGGTATTAAGCTGCACGATATGAACTGCGGCCTGAAAGCCTATCGTAAAAACGTTATTAAAAGCATTGAAGTTTACGGCGAAATGCACCGCTATATTCCGGTTCTGGCAAAATGGGCCGGCTACAAAAATATTGGCGAAAAAGTGGTTGTACATGCCGAACGAAAATACGGAGTAACCAAGTTCGGGCTGGAACGTTTTGTTCGTGGCCCGCTTGATTTACTTTCCGTAATGTTTATTTCGCGATTTGTAAAACGCCCCATGCACTTTTTCGGTATTCTGGGTGCACTGATCTTTATTATTGGTTTTGCCTCTGCGGCATACCTCGGAGTTCAAAAGATCATTCAGCTAAACCACGGAATTACCGGACATTTAGTTACCGACAGCCCCTATTTTTATATTGCTTTAACATCGATGATAATCGGAGCTCAGTTTTTTCTGGCCGGATTCCTTGGCGAATTAGTATCGAGAAGTTCGAGCGACCGTAACAAATATCAGATTGATGTAAAAACATTTGAGTAAAGCATTTTTTATTTCATGGAGCAAAAAGATATCCGTTTTCGTAAACAGCGCGACCTTGGCGTTGTAATTTCCGATTCATTTGATTTTTTAAAACAAGAAGCAAAGCCAATCTTTCGGATGATTGGCATTTATGTTTTGCCTTTTATTATTCTATATGCCGGCGCGCAGGTTTATTTTCAGCGCAATGTGTTAAGTCAGTTCGACCTTGCCAATCCTGAAAGCCTTATGGCCGATATTGGCCCTTTTTACCAGAACCTGTTTATGTTTATGTTTTTTGGTCTTTTTGTGCAGTCGCTGTTAATGGGCACCTACTATAGTTATCTTGAAGCCTACATCAAACACGGAAAAGG
>NZ_JBFHGM010000425.1:0-2656 GCF_041583095.1 Draconibacterium sp. | reverse complement strand
GTACGTAACATCATCTTCGGTAGCCGGGCGACCGGTGTTTTTGCGGTAGTAATAAAACGGAATTTGCCCGGCACCTTTTACAAAAGTTACAGGTAATTTCCCTGAAGGTGAATAGTCGCCAAAAATCAGGTCGGCCACTGCGGGTCCGGCCATTGTTCCCGGATGCCAGGCATAAAGTACGGCATCGGCCATTTCCATTTCGGCCCCAATTCCCAATGGTCTTCCGGCCATTACCACCAAAATAAGCGGTTTGCCTGTTTTTCTCAATTCGGTAATCAGTTCGGTTTGAACACCTGGAAGATCAATAATTCCACGTGCATTTGCTTCGCCCGAAAGGATAGACTCTTCGCCGGCAAAGAATAAAATGGCATCCGAACGTTTGGCAGCTGCAACAGCTTCGGCAAATCCTTTTGTCGATTTATCTCGGCTGTATTCCAACCCGGGAACAAAATTCATTTTTGCGCCAAGGATCTCGCCAAAAGCCTGTTTTGGTGTTGTTGAGTCTTCGCCTTGCCCGTCGAAAATCCAGGTTCCCAGCTGATCGCGTGCAGCATCGGCAAGCGGGCCAATTACGGCCAGCGAATGAATATTTTTTGAGATAGGCAGAGTGTTATTGTCATTTTTCAGCAAAACCATACTTTTTCGTGCTGCTTCGCGCGATACTGCCAAATGGCTTGGAGACAAAATGGTATCGGTTGAAACGTGATTGTCGTACGGTTTATCGAACAAACCCAATTTAATCTTAACACGCAAAATATTGCCAACATAAGTGTCGATCATATCTTCAGTGATCACGCCCTCTTCAATCAGGGTTTTTAAATTATCGGCGTAACAGGTGGTTGCCATTTCCATATCAACGCCTGCTTTTGCGGCAATTTCGGCGGCCTGTTTTTTATCGGAAGCAAAACCATGGTTGATCATTTCTTCAATCGATCCCCAGTCGCTAACCACCATACCTTTGTAGTCCCACTCATCGCGCAAAATTTGTTTTAGCGTAAATTCATTGCCGGATGTTGGCACTCCGTTTAAGTCGTTAAATGCCGACATAAATGTGAGCACTCCTGCATCGGTAGCCGCTTTAAACGGACGAAGGTGTACATTTCTGAGCAGTGGCTCGGGAATGTATGTTGTATTGTAATCACGGCCGGCTTCCGACATTCCGTAACCTACAAAGTGTTTGGCGCAGGCAGCTATTGCTGTTGGGTCGGCAAGGTCGCCCTGAAATCCTTTTACCATGGCAGCTGCAAACTCAGAAGTAAGCAGCGGATCTTCACCACAACTTTCTGCAATTCGTCCCCAGCGCGGATCCCAGGTAACATCCATCATTGGTGCAAATGTCCAGTTAATTCCCATGGATGAGGCTTCGATAGCCGAAATACGCATCGCTTTTTCAGCCAGTTTGGGCTCCCACGATGAGGCCATTCCCAGCGGAATAGGGAAAATAGTGCGATAACCGTGAATAACATCACGCCCAAAAAGCAGAGGAATTCCGTGTTTACTTTCTTCCAATGCAACACGCTGGAATTCTGCAACCCGGTCGGCTCCAAATGTGTTCAAAAACGAGCCAACTTTGCCGTCTCTGATGGCTTGTTTTGTCGCTTCTTCGTCGCCAAAGAAACCATCGTTAACCTGCTGCATCTGGCCTATTTTTTCATCCAGCGTCATTTCGCTTAACAGGCCACTGATTTTTTGTTCAACCGGATCGGGATTGTCGGTTAATGTTGTTGTACAACCTGTTACCAGCCAGGTTCCAATAATTAATATTAAAGCTCTAATCTTCATTATAGTTAGTATTTGTTCTACATTTCCTGATATACACGAACGTAATCCACTTCCATCGATTGAGGGAAAATGGCATTATCAATTCCCTGGGCTCCTCCCCAGTTACCACCAACTGCCACATTCAGGATAAAAAAATGTGGTTTGTTGAACGGCCAGTTGTCGTTGTTTTTGCTTGAGGGCGCATAACGGTGTGTAATATTTTCGGGAGAATCGGTATAAAATACCAGTTCTTTTTCGGTCCAGAACAGGCCGTAAATATGGAATTCTTCTTCGGCGGTCTGGAGAGATTTGCTATTGCCGTTACCATCTCCGCCATATCCTGCCGGAGTGTGCACGGTTGCATGAACAGTGTTGGGTTGGTAACCCACGTATTCCATAATATCTATTTCACCACAAGCGGGCCAGCCTGCTGTTCCAATGTTGGCGCCCAGCATCCAGATTGCCGGCCAGATTCCTGTTCCTGAAGGCAGTTTCGCCCGGATTTCCATTCGGCCATAGGTAAACTCTTTTTTACCACTGCTGATCATTCGCGATGAGGTGTACGATCCGGCAACTTTAGCATCGTTTAGTTTTTTTGCTGTTATGGTAAGAATGCCATCCTTAACCACAGCATTTTCTCCGGAGGTATAATTTTGCAGCTCGTTGTTTCCCCAGCCACCCGAACCGGTTTCGAAGGTCCAGTTGTCGGTATTTACAGCGTTCCCATCAAAATTATCTTCCCAAACCAGCTCCAGTTTCGAGAAGTATTCTGAATCGTTGGCGGCAATGGTGATATTCTCAGATGAAGTAAAAGTGTCTCCGTTTTTGGTAATAATTAACTCAATAGTGTACGTTCCTGCATAGGGAAAATAGGCCACGGCATTCGTTTCGTTTT
>NZ_JBFHGM010000424.1:0-2663 GCF_041583095.1 Draconibacterium sp. | reverse complement strand
CAAGGTAAGATGTGGAACGGAAAAGAATATATTAAAACTGAAATATTGGACATCACCCACGTTATTGATCGCGTTGGTACCGGTGATGCCTTTGCATCTGGTCTGATATACGGATTATTGCATTATGATGATGTAGAAGCTTTGAATTTTGCTTCAGCTGCTTGTGCATTAAAACATACTGTTCCCGGTGACGTAAATATGGTATCCTTGGAAAATGTGCTTAGTTTAATGAAGGGAGATACTTCCGGAGCACTTCGAAGGTAATTTGAATTTTGAAAGATTGTAGATTCATAAAGAAAATAATATGCATACAACAAAACTAATTCCGATTTTATTGGCCTTTATACTCTTTGCTTGCACAACACAAGAGAAAGTGAATACGGTAAAGGTTCAGGATAAAAATGAGCTAAAGCAAGCTATTAAAGAGGCACAAGCAGGTGACGAGATTGTTCTGGCAGACGGAACCTGGGAAGATGTAACGATTGAACTTACCGGCAGCGGTACAGAAAAACAACCGATAGTGCTGCGCGCCGAAACTCCCGGAGAAGTTTTTATTGAGGGGCAATCGTCGTTAAAATTTGGGGGTGACTTTTGGGTGTTTCGTGATATTCACTTTCAAAATGGTTTTACACCAAATAATGCTGTGGTAGAATTTCGGTTAAACAAGACCGTGGCCAATAATTGTGTCTTTACCAATTGTGTAATTGAAAATTTTAATCAGCCACAGCGCGACACGCAAGATCATTGGGTGGAGTTTTGGGGAAGAAATAATGAATTGAGCAACTGTAACATCATCGGCAAATCAAATTCAGGTCCAACTGTTCGCGTACAATTAAAAGGAAACGAAAGCATAAAAAACTATCATCGAATCATTAATAATCATTTCGGGCCTCGACCGCGTAAAGGAGGGCCACACGGCGAAACATTACAAATTGGAGACAGCGAAACATCAATGTCGCCAAGTAATACTTTGGTAGCCAATAATTTGTTTGATCGGTGTAATGGTGAAGTTGAAGTAATTTCCAGTAAATCGAATTTCAATGAGTACCGAAATAATGTATTCTTCAAATGCGAGGGGTCGATGGTAATGCGCCATGGAAATTACTGCTGGATTGACGGTAACTATTTTATAGGTGATGATAATTCTGAAAATATTGGTGGCATTCGTATTGTAAACACCGGACACTGGGTGGTAAACAACTATTTCTACAACCTGAAAGGAACTAACTTCAGGGCACCTCTGGCGGTTATGAATGGAATTCCAAAGTCACCACTTAACCGATACAACCAGGTTACCGATGTTGTTGTTGCTTACAATACGTGGGTAGAGTGTAAATCACCATGGCATTTCGGCGTTGGTGCAAACCTTAGCCAGGCAGAAGTACTCCCTCCGTCTGAAATTCGTTCGGCTCGACCTGTAAGAACAGTTGTTGCGAATAACATTGTTTATAGTGCTGAAAATGTTTCTGCACCTATAATTGCTTACGATAAAATTGATGGCGTTGATTTTAAAAGCAATGTGATAAACAATAAGGAGCTGGCATATGAAAAACAAAACACTTTTGATTATTGCGATTTTAAAATGAAGGAAGTCGCTGATTACATTTTTGCTCCATCGACACAAGTTTGCAACGTGCAAACCTATAATGGTTTCGAGTTTGAAACTATAACTGCAGATATTTTTGGAAACTCAAGGACTGAAAAGAATTGCCTTGGAGCAGTTTGCGACGTGCCGGATAGTAGCTTGAATATTCTTGATGGAACTAAATATGGTGCCAACTGGTTTTCTGCTGAACCTCAGAAAGTAGAACCAACAAAGTTTAAAGTTGCATCAGAAGAAGAATTACTGGCTGCGATTAAAAAAGCATCTGGTGGCGATATAATTGAGCTTGCAGCGGGTTCGTATTCGGTTAGTTCCTCACTCAAAATCGATAAAAAGATTACCCTGACCGCAGCCGACAAAAATGCTGAAACAAAGATTATTTATACGGGCACAAAGAATACCCCCCTGTTCCAAATGAATCCGAACGGTAAATTGAAGGTTCAAAATATTTTATTGGAAGGAAACGGAGATAATTTTGCCTTTGCATCATTGCAGAAAAATATGTCGGCTTTGTATGATGTTTTAGCACAGAACTGTCGAATTGAAAAGTTTAATTACGTGCTGAAGGCCTATAAAGAATCGTTTTCTGACAGTATCTCATTTATTGGATGTGAAATTGTGAACTGTGATAATGGTATTGAACTGGCAGAAGAAACCGATGATAATGGCGATTACAATGTGGAATTTCTTACCATTGACAATTGCCGTTTTTACAATGTAAAAAGTAATGTGATTGATTATTACCGGGGAGGATATGATGAGTCGACCATTGGAGGAAACCTGTTGGTTGCAAACAGTTCTTTTGAAAAATGTGGGGGCCGTGAAGAGAACGGTATTCTATTAAATACACGTGGTATTGTAAACGTAAATATAGCTGACAATACCTTTAAAAATAATCCGGTTAAACTGGTGGCATTTCTGTGGGGCGCAAAAAATAATTCGCACTCCAATAACGAAATCAGAAACTCGGGGAAAATAGTGGTAGAAGAGAACCTGAAGTTGAAGTTGATGTATTAGTTCTTTTGGTTGAATGATGTTCGAATATATATAACTTGAAAGT
>NZ_JBFHGM010000423.1:0-2678 GCF_041583095.1 Draconibacterium sp. | reverse complement strand
TCCTGCATTCTTCAAAACCCATAACTACCTGATTTTAAAGCTCCCTCAGGTGACAGAAGTTGGTTTCAAACGCGTTTTATTGCATCCCCAGGTGACCGATATCGGTTTCAAACGTATTTTTTTGCTTCCCCAGGTAACAGAAGTTGGTTTCAAACAGGTTTTATCGCTTCCTCAGCAGCTGGGGAAGCTTTCAAACGCATTTTTTTTCATCCTCAGGCAACAGAAGTCGGTTCCAAACGCGTTTTTTTACGCCCCCAGATGACAGAAGCGGGTATAAAACTCATTTTATAGCGCCATCAGGTTCGTGAAGTGGGTATCAATCGTGTTTTTTCTTATGCCCACGGCTCAACTGGTGGTTCCAAAATCATGTTGCAGGGGCATTAACTTGGTGAGCATACAAACAAATGCGTTTGTGATAGGGATCCGATCCATTTTGGATGCTCCTTTTATTTTTTGCGCTTTTTTGCACCGGCCCTGCCTACCGGCAGGCAGGCTTTAGGGCGGTGATTACTGATTGAGAATTGAAAACAGGCTTTAGCCTTTAATTTAGTTTTAAAGGCTAAAGCCCTTTTATAATATTACAATTTTGACACCGGGCTGAAGCCACGGTGCAAAAAATAAAACCAATCCCCCACGCTGGTGTATTCTGAAACTTCGGGGATGCAGTAGCAGTGGCTAATGAATAGTGGCTAATGACAAGTGACCAATGTCTTATCCCGCCAAGCGCCTGAAACTGCAAAAGATAAAGTTCTGAAGGGTATTAAAAGGTGTTTTATGATCGACTGAAATACACCTGATTTTATTAAAGAAATCTGTTAGCAGGCTGGTCATCGTATTTTCAGAGTACTGTTTAATTTCTATGCCGCTGCATTTTGTGGGGCCTTGTTCCGAGAAGGTTCCCAACACCAGGTAACCACCCGGCTTAACAAACGAACGGATGGTATCGACATAATTGCTGATCTCCTGCTTATCGGTCAGGAAATGAAAGGCAGCCCGGTCGTGCCAGAAATCGTAGGTTTCGGTAGGTTGAAATCCTGCTGCATCAGCAACGATCCACTTTACGGTATCGGCTTTCGCTCCTAATCTCTGCTGTGCCTTTTTAATGGCTGTTTCCGAGATATCAAGAACGGTAATGTTGCTGTAGCCCATTTCCAGTAACCGATCAACCATAAAACTATCGCCGCCGCCCACATCAATAATCCGGGCCGACAGCGGTAATTTAAACTCCTTAACAAATTGTAGCGATGTTGTAGGTGAAGCCTGAAACCAGCTCACCTCCGCGGTGTTCTTACTCTGATAGATATCTTCCCAATGCTTTTTTCGGTCCATATTCGTTCTCGTTTACGATTCTTTTGCCCGGGAAGCCTGCCGGAAAAATAATAATTATCATGGGGATTCTCAACCAACAGCTACTGATACATAGCATACCCGCGGATACGAGTGAATGATCAATCCAACGGAATACCTTGCGTAACAAACGAAAGTCCGATCTGTCCGTAGGTAGAGATCATCACTGCTTCGAAAACCGGATCGACAGCTGTGGCGGCTTTTTCCCAATCAAAAATGATGTTCGCTCCTGTGCCTCCTTCGTTATCGTTGTGCTGAATGATAATTTCAACGGTTTCCATGGGTAAAATAAAAACAGGGTACGACAGGTAAGAGCGGATACGATCACCTTCCGTATTGTAGTAATCGATAGTTTTGATGAACAGCGTTTCTTCGGTATTCGGGTTACGTATACTAATGGTGGCCGTTAAATCGACCAAACGCTCCTGCGAACCGGAATATATTTGCGAATAAACCGACAGGTAAGTACTTCCGGTTTCGAGCGAATCGGGGAGATTGGCAGTGGCATTTCGTGCCTCCCAATCTACTGTTGTTACCGGTTGTTGCCGGGCCTCGTTATTACAGGCGACCGCAACAAATACCATTGCCGCAAATACCAGTATATGTTTCATTCTTATTGCTTCCATTCCCAAATGTATGAAAAACCCCGATGCAAAAAAAGGCTTCCGACATTTCGCCCCAATGGGACGCATTGCCTGTTGGATATTGGATATTAAAAACCCGGCGCTTACGCACCGGGCTATGTGATATCGCCCCGTTGGGGCTCTTTGCCTATTGTTATTTGCCTATTGCCAACTCCTTTTGCTCCCGACGCTCCGGTCGGGATTTCAATCAGCAAAGCTGATCTCAACTTTTGCCTTTAAACTTTTGCCTTGCTACTCCACCTCATTCACCTCCAACACCACGCTGGTACTGCGCAAGGTTACATGCGGATTAATGCCCACTTTCATCAGGAAATCGCCGGAGTATACTTTTTCGGCATCAATCCACGAGCGGCGTCCCGGGTAAACATTCAGTTCTTTTACGGTGTATTGTTTGGCAGGATCGAGGCCAGCAAACTTAACCGGAAGCACAGAAGCCGTTTGTTTGTACCTGAAATTCGACAGGTAATTAAACACCACTGCCCTGTTCTTCTCCTTGTTTACATACATCAGCGCGGCAAAGTCGTTTTCGTACGGACTTACCAGACGATACTGGTCGCCATGCCACACCACATCTTTAAACGAGTGGTAATTCTGCACGGCCTGTTTGGCAAATTTCAGATCGTTTTCGCTGAGCTCGTGAGCCACAATATCGAAACCCAGTTTCCCCATGCTGGCAACATCAACGCG
>NZ_JBFHGM010000422.1:0-2679 GCF_041583095.1 Draconibacterium sp. | reverse complement strand
AGAGGCTGATGGTAGTCCTATTGGTATCTTTTATACCGATTATTTTGCTCGCCCAAGCAAACGTGGTGGTGCATGGATGAGTTCTTTCCGTAAACAGGAAATGGTGGATGGCGAGAATGTACTTCCGATAATTACAAACGTTTGTAACTTCCCTGCGCCAACAGAAGGTATGCCATCGTTATTGAGCTTAGACCAGGTAACTACAATGTTTCACGAGTTTGGTCATGGTTTGCACGGATTACTGTCTGATTGCGAAACAAGAACGTTGTCGGGAACTTCGGTTTCACGCGACTTTGTTGAGCTGCCTTCGCAAATTATGGAAAACTGGGCTTTCGAGCCAGAAATGCTGGCATTGTATGCCAAACACTATAAAACAGGCGAAGTAATTCCTGATGAATTGGTAGAGAAAATCAACAATGCAGCCCACTTTAACCAGGGATTTGCAACTATTGAGTTTTTGGCAGCCGGTTTACTGGACATGGAATTCCACACCTTAAATAAAGTGGAACCGACTATGGATGTTGCGGCTTTTGAAAAAGCGTCGATGGACAAATACGGATTGATTTCGCAAATTGCACCACGTTACCGCAGTACCTACTTCTCGCATATTTTCTCAGGAGGTTATTCATCCGGTTACTATGCTTATTTGTGGGCCGAAGTATTGGATAAAGATGCTTTCCAGGCGTTTAAAGAAAATGGTTTGTTCGATCAGGCAACTGCTGCTTCGTTCCGCGAAAATGTATTGTCGAAAGGTGGATCAGACGATCCGATGAAATTGTACCTGCAGTTCCGCGGTAAAGAACCGGGAATTGAGCCACTACTGAAAGGCAGAGGTTTATTGTAAAAAGTGAAAAGTACAATAATAGATAGAAGAAAGGTCGCCGATGGCGGCCTTTTTTGTTGATATAATGTTTTTGATGAAAAAAATTACACAGCGATGTAATGCTTTTGTAAGCCCCGCGTCTTAACTTTGAAAACAAGCAAAAACGAAAACAAAAACAAAGGAGCACATGGTTGCCAAAGATTTTAAAACAAGTGTACTACCGGTCAGTAATAAGCTGCTTCGCTTTGCAACGCACTTCTTACACGACGAAGATCAGGCACGTGATGTAGTGCAGGATGTGTTCCTGAAATTATGGCAACGAAAGGAAACGCTCGACGAAGTTGAAAACAT
Organism: Draconibacterium sp.; assembly: GCF_041583095.1. Lineage (NCBI taxonomy): Bacteria > Pseudomonadati > Bacteroidota > Bacteroidia > Marinilabiliales > Prolixibacteraceae > Draconibacterium > Draconibacterium sp. The sequence continues at coordinate 1,505 of NZ_JBFHGM010000422.1, read as the reverse complement.
TGAGGCCTTTGCCATGCGGATGACTCGGAACCGCTGCCTCGATGAAATAAGAGCAAACCGAACAGTTCCGATAGATGAAGACACAGACCGAAGATTAAAGGCGAAAACGATAGACATTCATTCAAAAGTTGAGTTAGGTGAGTCGGCAAAACAGATTAAAATGCTGATAGGGCAACTGCCCGAACTGCAGCAAAATATAATGCACATGCGAGACATTGAACAACTCTCGTACGACGAAATTGAGGAGGCCACCGGACTTCAGCGAAATGCGATAAGGGTAAACCTTTCGAGAGCACGAAAAAAAGTGCGTGATGAATATTTAAAAATGAATAGAAATGATGGAAGTTCAAGAAATACTACGATTACTGCAACGCTACTTTGATGGCGAAACAACTGAGGCCGAAGAGCAACAACTGAATGCTTATTTCCAGTCGGGCCAGGTAGCTGAAGAGTTGGCAGAGTACACCGAATTTTTCGGTGGTATATCAGAATTGGCGGGAGCTGCAGATGATCCGAAAATTGAAGACGATGTGATGGATTATATTCTGGAAAACGAGCACCGCGATAAAACAAAATACCGCACCATGTGGAAAACCGTAACCGGAATTGCGGCATCAGTAGTTATTGTGTTGGGTGGTTTCCTGTTCTATCAGGAGCAGCAAAAACCTTACGACGATACATTTAAAAATCCGGAAGAAGCTTATGCTTATGCAGCCAAAACGCTGCAGTTTGTTGGCAGTAAATACAACACGGGAATGGCCCACTTAGCCGAATTTGAAAAGCTAAGAAAAGGAAGTGAACCTGTTAAAAAAGCAACCGAGCCGGTAGTAGAGTTTTACGAGGGAATTGAAAAAATAGAAGCAATAGAAGCAAATAGCCCGTTGCAGGATATCGACAGCCTGTAACAAGCCAATAGCTTCGACTTAAAATAAAGAAAATAAACATTCAGATAGGATGCAGTTGGCACGCAGTCTGCAGGTTCTGAGTGAAACAGTAAAGTAAAAAATATAGAAAAAACGAATATGATGAAACGAGCAATGAGATGCACTGGCTAAATGAAAAACAATCAAAAGCGAGTTACATCGAATACCGTTGAGGATCAAAAAATTTAATGAGATGAAAAAGTTATTATTGATTTTAGCAGTTGTATTGCCCATGGCAGTGCTTGCACAAAAAAGCCCGGTTGACAAGCTCTTTGAAAAATATGCCAACCAAAAGGGAATGACCACCGTAAATATTTCCGGTAAATTGCTGGGATTTGCCGCTCAAATTGAAACAGGCGACAAAGATACGCAGGAATTATTATCAGGTTTAAACGGAGTTCGAATCTTATCGGTTGAAGATGACGCGTTGAATGAAAAGCTTGATTTTTACAAAGAACTGGAAGCTGATGGTTTTTTCAAAAACAACGATTTTGAAGTGTTGATGGAAGTAACCGAAGACGATGAAATTGTTCGTTTCCTGGCACGCGATGCCGGTAACGGTAAAATATCAGATCTTATTCT
>NZ_JBFHGM010000421.1:0-2705 GCF_041583095.1 Draconibacterium sp. | reverse complement strand
ACAATGTTTGCATCTTCTTTCAGCGTTTCGCCAAGCACTTGTTTGTTATGAAAATCGAAACGCCAGTTGAAAATATCTTCAAAATCGCTTTTGCGCGGATGTAATTTAAAAAAACGGTACAAATCCTGAATGTACAGATTTGAAATATAAGCCGCCTTTTTACCCGGATCAGTCAACACCTCATCGCTTTGCAATTCATCAAACTGCTGCATTTCAGCTTTTAGCCCTTCAGCCATAAACTCGCGGTTTTCAGCCGGAATATTTTGCAAGCTAAAGCAGAACGAATATTTATCGGAATTGCACAAAACCGGAGCAGCTGCAATGGCTTTTAGAAACTGATCGGTAGACGAATCGGCGCGATTGACAACAAAACCAATCTCCGGGTTTTTGGTAAAGAAAGGCATAAACCAGTTGGCAAATTCGCTGAAGAACGGAAACATTTTCAGCATGGCAAACGAGCTCATAAATACATCGGCCCCTTCCATCTGAAGTTCCGAAAACTCCTGCATTTTATTCATCAGTCCCGGCGAATCTTCAAAAATCTTTTCCCACTCAGGGTTTTCGTCTTCGCCAAGCGAATCGTCCATCAAACTGTCGAGGTTGATTTTGTCCTTTAGGTTCGGACTTATCTTTATCATCTCCGGCATAATCTCGTCGGTGATCTTCTTCTGGATCTTCTCGGTCTCCTTACTTCTGATTAGCTGAATAATCACCTGCTCGATATTTTGTTTGAAATCAGGATTTTAGTTCAGCAATGTCAGCCGGCCGGTAATCGACGGGTAATACCCCAAACGACTGTCGTAACGATAAAAACCAATGAGCAATCCTACAATCGCCCGCTGATTGATTTCGGGCAATTCGTGTTCGTAAGCATCAAAAAGCACCGAAAATTTGGCCTCATCGAAATAACGCAACAAACTCATCAGCAGCGCTGAAACGATAAACGACTTGTATGATTTTTCAATCAGCTCGCTGTTTAAAAAGGACTTTATGAAAGTGCGGTGCTCATCATTTAATTCATTCTGAAACCATACGAAATAAAACAAAGTCACCATTTTTTGCTGATGATCGCGCGCGCTAATTCGCTTCGATGATTGTTTTACCTCGGCATCATCAACCAGCGAAACCAGTTGCTCCTGCAGGTAAAAATCTTCCAGCTCATGTAAAAGCGTTTCAAATTGAAGCGTTGGTTTAAACCCGCGCTTTTTCTCATAAGTAACCGACGACGACATTTTCAACCTCAGCTCATCATAAATTTTGTCGCACAGCTCAAACACCGAAACAATCAGCTTCCGATACACTTTTTGGCGCTCCGGATCCTGAATTCCTTCCACCGTATATTTTAACATGTAACTGTAGTTCTGCTCCAGGTTGCGCCATTCGTCAAGGTGAATGAGCAAGCCGCTTTCACGGATCAGATTCTCCAGCAAATCGAAAGCAGGTTTTAATTTCCGTTCAGCCAGATGCTGACAGATGGTATCGTATTTTATTTTAAGGTCTTTGTCGTTCATAGCTTATCAAAGTTACAAAGACAAAAGTTTATCAAAAAGCTTTCCAAGAATTGTTATCGGCGGATTTGGCGTAAAACGGGCTTTTGGGGCTGACAAAGTTTCAAAAAAAGGGCGTCCTGCGGGATTATTCCCCGTCCTGCATACCATTGGGGCTTCCTGCTAACTTTTTTATCGTCCTGCGGCACTTTTGGCTCTCCCTGCAGGCTTTTGCCGCGTCCTGCTGCACTTTTTTGCAATCCTGCGCCAATTTTGGGCGTCCTGCGACACATTTTCTCCATCCTGCGCTACAGGAAAGGGCAAAACCCCTGCAGGATGACGCTGAACCTTACAGGGAGGGTAAATAACCTGCAGGATGGGCAGAAAGTCTGCAGGATTAGCAAAATTCTTGCAGGATTTGAGTTTTCTACGAGAAAATTATTTGAGAAAGATGCCATCTCTCTTAAATAAATCAGAAAGATGGCATCCTTTTTCCCTTTTCGAACTTATGTGCTCAGCGCCTATAAAAAACGGGAAAACTATTCCTTCTCTTTAATCCCAAACTTCGGATCAACTTTAATAAATGGTAACACCAAAAAGATCGGAATGGTGCAGATCATTACCCAAACAAAGAAACTCTGGTAGCCGATTATTTCCTGCAACCAACCGCTTAACATTCCCGGAATCATCATTCCCAGTGCCATAAAACCGGTTGTAATAGCGTAATGTGCGGTTTTGTGCTTTCCTTCCGAAACATAGATGGAGAAGAGCATATAAGCCGTAAATCCAAAACCGTAACCAAACTGCTCGATAACAACTGCCGCTGAAATCCACCACAACGATGTGGGGTTTAAAAACGACAACAACAAATAACAAAGGTTAGGTAGGTTAATGGCCAGTGCCATCCACCACAACCAGTGTTTTAGTCCTTTGCGCGAGGCTACAATTCCACCTAAAATACCACCAATGGTGAGTGCGATCATTCCGGCTGTTCCGTACACCAAACCCAAATCGCCGGTTGTAAGTCCCAGTCCACCGGCTTCGCGGGCATCGAGCAAAAACGGTGAGGCCATTTTTACCAGCTGCGATTCGGCCAGGCGGTACAACAACAAAAACAACATTATCGACACAATTTCCTTTTTGCGGAAAAAGGCAGCAAAGGTTTCGAAAAACTCGCCCAACACACTTTTGCCTTCGGTTTTGTTGGCCACATCGCTT
>NZ_JBFHGM010000420.1:0-2711 GCF_041583095.1 Draconibacterium sp. | reverse complement strand
TTTTGATCTCGTGCGGAGTAAGGTTTTGCGCTTCGTCGATGATAAAGAAAGCGTTGGACAAACTCCTACCACGGATGTACGCCAGCGGAGTGATGTTCAGCCTTTCTTCCTTCACCATTTCTTCAATGAGCTGGTACTCGTTGCTTCGGGGGTTGAAAGTATGTTTGATTACAGCGAGGTTATCGAAAAGCGGTTGCATGTACGGATTGATCTTTTCGTTGGCATCGCCGGGCAAATAACCAAGGTCGCGGTTGCTTAATGCCACAATCGGACGGGCCAAAAGTATCTGTTCGTACTGGCGGTGTTGTTCAATTGCAGCAGCCAAAGCCAGCAAGGTTTTTCCTGTTCCGGCTTTTCCTGTTAGTGCAATCAATCTTACTTCCGGGTCCATCAGCATGTTCAAACTAAAAGTCTGTTCGGCATTTCGTGGTTTAATGCCATAAGCCGATTTTTTCTCTACCCGGTAAATGCGCTCCGATTTGGCGTCGTAACGCGCCAGTGCACTCGACTGGTTGCCTCTGAAAATGTAACATTCGTTGGCATCGGGATTAAAACCTTTAACATCGGCTTTTGCAAATGAACCCTGCTGATAAAGCTGGTCGATAACAATATCGTCAAAATTATCGAAGGTAGTGATGGTTTTGTCCAGCACATTCTCATCGGTAACCTGGTCGGTTTTGTAATCCTCCGCCTGAATTCCCAGCGACTTGGCTTTCATCCGAAGGTTAATGTCTTTACTGATCAGAACCGTTTTCCGACGCGGATACGTCTTTGCGGTAAAATCAGCAATAGCCAGGATTCTATGATCGGGAATATCCTCACGAAACGAAGCTTTTAACTCATCCGAGAACGGTTTTCCCGTTTCAATTCGTAAGCGGCCTTTTCCTACACCAAGCGATTTCCCGCCGTTAAAAATGTCATCTCCAACAATTTCATCGAGCACCCGGGTAAATTCGCGTGCCTGAAAGTTGATAAGGTCGTTTCCTCGTTTAAACTTGTCCAGCTCCTCGAGTACTGTAATCGGAAGGATAATGTCGTTATCCTGGAACTGGTAAATACATGTGTGATCGTGTAAAATTACGTTGGTATCAAGAACGAAAATTTTACTCTTTTTGGTTTTACTCAGCATATATAAATGATTTGTTCTAAATGTATATAATTTCGTCAGAAATCGGGGCTGATGCGCCAAAAATTAATAAACTTGCACCAGTTAATAAATATTGAATTCATTGGATTACAAAGCTACTTTAGACTACATGTTTAGTCAGTTGCCTATGTTTCAGAGAACTGGGCCTGCTGCCTATAAAAATACCCTGGAAAATACTTTGAAACTGGATGAAAATTATGGTCATCCGCACCGAAAGTACCGAACAATCCACGTTGCCGGAACCAATGGGAAAGGATCGGTTTCACATATGCTGGCATCGGTGCTTCAGGCGGCCGGGTACAAAACCGGTTTATATACTTCGCCACACCTGAAAGATTTTCGGGAACGCATAAAAATTAATGGACAAATGATGCCGGAATCGGCGGTGGTTGATTGGGTGGATAACTTTAAAGCTAACAATGAATTGTGGAAAATTCAACCTTCCTTCTTCGAACTGACGGTAGCTATGGCATTCGATTATTTTGCCGATCAGGAAATTGATGTGGCAGTAATGGAAGTGGGGCTTGGCGGACGGCTCGATTCTACCAATATTATTACGCCCGATGTAAGCATTATTACCAATATTGGTTTAGATCATACCAACCTGCTCGGAGATACTTTGGAGAAGATTGCCGGCGAAAAAGCCGGGATAATAAAATCGGGTGTTCCGGTGGTGATTGGAACTACACAACCTGAAACTGCTCCGGTTTTTAATGCCAAAGCGCAAGAGCTTGATACTTCAATTTATTTCTCGGACCAGGAATACAACGTTGCCTATTCGCTATTGAGCATGGATGGCAAACAACAACTGAATGTGGCAAAGAATGGGAAAGATGTTTATCCTGAATTGGCATTGGATTTATTGGGTCAATACCAGCATAAAAATATACCGGCCGTGTTAAAAGCTGTTGACCTTTTAAATGAGAAGGGGTATAAAATAACAGAAGATAATTTACGTGAAGGACTGGGAAATGTGGTTGCAACTACCGGTTTGCTGGGCCGTTGGCAGGTAATTGGCAATAATCCGTTAACGGTTTGCGATACCGGGCATAACGAAGACGGAATGAAGTCGATTGTTCAGCAGCTGGAAAATACAGCTTACAAGAAGTTGCATTTTGTTTTTGGCACTGTTGGCGATAAAGATCCGGCGAAAGTTCTGGCACTTTTGCCCAAACATGCGAACTATTATTTTGTAAAAGCTGATATTGCAAGAGCCATGGATGCGGACGAGCTGGCAGACAGAGCAAAAGAGTTTGGGGTGGTTGGCGAAGTTTATCCGTCAGTAAACGAGGCATATAAAAAAGCTCAACTTGTTGCAGATAAAACGGATATGATATTTATTGGGGGCAGTACATTTGTGGTGGCAGAAGTACTTTGAGAAAATTCTTGAAAAAACTTTTGCAGAACTAAAAATAGGTTTTATATTTGCAGCGCCTTACTGAAAAGGGGGCGCGTTCAGAAACAGAAATAAGCATATTGGGGGGTTAGCTCAGTTGGTTCAGAGCACCTGGTTTACACCCAGGGGGTCACTGGTTCGAATCCAGTACTCCCCACAAAAGAGGTT
>NZ_JBFHGM010000419.1:0-2762 GCF_041583095.1 Draconibacterium sp. | reverse complement strand
GACGATTTGCGGATGAAATACCGTTACCTCGATTTGCGCCGCGATGTAGTACGTGAAAACCTGGTGTTACGCTCAAAAATGGCTCATGCCGTTCGTAATTACCTGAACTCAAAAGACTTTATTGAGACTGAAACGCCGGTATTAATTAAGTCGACTCCTGAGGGAGCTCGCGATTTTATTGTACCATCGCGAATGAACGAAGGCCAGTTCTATGCCTTGCCTCAGTCGCCGCAAACCTTTAAGCAGTTGCTGATGATTGCCGGTTTCGACCGCTATTACCAGATTGTAAAATGTTTCCGCGACGAAGACCTGCGTGCCGACCGTCAGCCGGAGTTTACACAAATCGACTGCGAAATGTCTTTTGTGGAGCAGAAAGATGTGCTGGAAATGTTTGAAGGATTAACCCGCCACATGTTCAAAGAAACACTGAACGTTGAGGTGGATGAATTCCCGTGGATGCCTTATGCTGAAGCCATGGAGAAATACGGATCGGACAAACCCGATACCCGTTTCGAAATGCTGATCAACGATATTACCGAAACCGTAAAAGGAAACGATTTTGTGGTGTTCGACTCGGCTGAATACATTGGTGCCATCTGTGCCAAAGGATGTGCTGAATATACACGTAAACAACTCGACGGTCTTACGAACTGGGTGAAACGCCCGCAAATTGGGGCCAAAGGTTTGGTTTATGTGAAATGTAACGAAGACGGTTCATTCAAATCGTCGGTAGATAAATTCTACTCGCAAGACGACCTGAAGGCCTGGGCAGAAAAAACAGGTGCCGAAGCCGGCGACCTGATCCTGGTAATGAGCGGCGACAAAAAACACATGTTGGATGCACTTGGCGAGTTGCGCCTTGAAATGGGGAAACAACTTGGCCTGCGTGACAAAAATGTATTTAAACCTTTGTGGGTTGTAGACTTCCCGTTGTTGGAATGGGACGAAGAATCAAAACGTTTTTACGCGATGCACCACCCGTTCACTTCTCCTAAACCGGAGGATATTGAACTAATGGATACCGATCCGGGTAAAGTACGTGCCAATGCCTACGACCTTGTAATTAACGGTGTTGAAATTGGCGGTGGTTCGGTACGTATCTTCGATTCGGAATTGCAATCGAAAATGTTCAGCCTGCTAGGTTTTACAAAAGAAGAGGCTGAAGCACAATTTGGCTTCCTGATGAAAGCCTTTAAATATGGTGCGCCGCCACATGCCGGAATTGCGTTTGGTTTCGATCGTCTGGTTTCGTTATTCGCCGGATTGGATACGATTCGCGATGTTATTGCGTTCCCGAAAAACAATGCGGGCCGCGATGTAATGATCGATTCGCCATCGGCAGTTGCCGTAGCTCAGTTAGAAGAATTAAACCTGAAACTGGATTTAAAAGAAAAGAAGTAATTTCTACCACATACAATTGACTTAAAGGAGCCTTCTCGGGCTCCTTTTTTGTTGAAACCGTTAAATCTGACGAAGAATAACAAAAGTTTGTATTGGTGATTGAACTTCCGGTTAATTTTGCACGAAAATCAAAAAACAGACAGCCAACCTTGACTGATAAAAATTATGCATAAAATATTACGAAAAAGAATTCTGAATCCTGCCGTTGAGGAGATCGTTGTGGAAGCGCCATACGTAGCCAGGAAATGTCAACCCGGACAATTCATAATCATTATTGTTGAAGAAGGAGGCGAACGTATCCCGCTAACCATTGCCGACTTTAACCGCGAAGAGCAGTCGGTAACAATGATCTACCAGGTGGTGGGGCACTCAACCCAATTGCTTCAGCAAAAAAATGTAGGGGATTATCTAAGCGATGTTGCCGGCCCGTTGGGTTTGCCGTGTGTCGATCATAAACCGAAAAAAGTGCTCGGAATCGGCGGAGGTGTTGGTGCGGCTCCTTTGTATCCTCAAATAAAAATGCATGCCGAAAACAATGCAGAAATTGACATTGTATTAGGTGGCCGAAGTGCTGAATTTGTAATTCTGCAGGAAGAATTCTCAAACCAGGCGAAGAACGTATTCGTAGCCACCGATGATGGAAGCCTCGGAACAAAGGGCTTCGTTACCAACATCGTTCAGAAATTATTGGAAGAAGGAAATCATTACGATGAAATCATTGCGATTGGTCCTATTCCGATGATGAAAGCGATGGTTAATGTAGTAAAACCGTTTAATATTCCGATATCGGTTTCGCTGAATCCCTTGATGGTAGATGGTACCGGAATGTGCGGCGGTTGCCGTGTTTCCATTGCCGGAAAAACAAAATTTGCATGCGTTGACGGTCCCGATTTTAACGGTTACGAGGTGGATTTTGATGAAATTACCAGTCGCCAGGGAATGTACAAGGAGCAGGAAAAGGGGCATCACTGCAGAATTGGCTTATCGGGAGAGAATAACAAAGCAGCAAAGCCTGCAGCACCAATAGTTCCGCAAATGAAAGGCAAGTTTAATATGCAGCCGCTAAGAACGCCAATGCCGGAGCTTGACCCGGTTGAACGAAGTAAATCGTTTGGCGAGGTGGCAATGGGTTATTCAGTGGAAGAGGCGATAAACGAAGCCAAACGTTGCATTCAGTGTAAACGACCTTCGTGTGTAAGCGGTTGCCCGGTAAATGTGCATATCCCTGAGTTTATCGGTCATATTGCACAAGGAGATTTTCAGGAAGCCTACAAAAGCATAAAATCATATAATAGTCTGCCGGCAGTTTGTGGTCGTGTGTGCCCGCAGGAAAACCAGTGCGAAGCGATTTGTGTACGCGG
>NZ_JBFHGM010000418.1:0-2793 GCF_041583095.1 Draconibacterium sp. | reverse complement strand
CTCACAGGCCTGCTCCAGGTATGATTTTCTGCTCATAATAATTTTGGTTAAAAATTTATGGGCAGAAAAATCAGTATATACCTCCAACTATTCCTATTTTAGGTGGAAAATAAGCTCCCGCAAAGCGGGTTTAGTTCAACAATATGCACAAAGCATGGCAGAACTGCCACGTTTCATACACTTTATTTTTAGCGTTATTAAAGACCAAAATAGTATGACAAGAAAATTAATGAAACTAAAATTCATCATTCTAATAATCCTCTTTTTAATGAATGGATGTGCCGATTCGGAGACTGTAACCGGATACTGGACAGGAGTAATAGAAATGAATGGAAAGAAAGTGGATTTAGCACTTGAGCTGAATTCAGAAGGGCAAACATTTTCGAGTTATGATTTAATGCTGATAAATCAACCAATAAGTGATTTGAAAATAACAAACACCAATATCAGTTTTTCACTTTTGCTCGATGTTGAACTGCATTTTAAAGGAGAACGAAAGAACAACGAAATAAAGGGAACCGTTGAAATGCAAAACGGACCGCCAAATATGAATATGACTTTTGATTTAACAAAACAACCCAAAACTCCGGATAAGCCATATTCTGTTGAAAATCTGACATTAAAAAGCAAGAATGTTGTCCTGGTTGCCGATTATTACAAACAGAAAGCCAACGGAAAATTCCCTGCAATCGTTTTATTACACGGGTCGTCAACAAATCTGAGAAGTGATTATTTATATGATGCTGACTATTTTGCCAAACAAGGATTTGAGGTTTTAATATTTGATAAAAGGGGAAACGGAGAATCAACGGGAGAATATTTTACCTCAGGTTATGAAGAAATAATTGACGATGCCATTGCCTGTTTGGAATTTCTCAGCAAAAAAGAAAGTGTTGACAAAATGAAAATAGGACTTTGGGGGTATAGCCAAGGGGCAATGCTTTTACCAAGAATTGCATCGAAATCAAATATTCCCAAGTTTCTTATTGCTAAATCGCCTGAAGTAATCAATGTAACAGAAGCAGCAGCATATTCTGATAGTTCAAGAGTAGTTAATTCTGGAAACTCAAATTCCAATGGGCATATTGCTGCAAATAGCCATAGAGAAGTTGAAAAATTGATTAACAATGGAGCAAATTATAAGGAAGTTGAGAACTTTATTCAGCAAAACGCTCTAAAATACCGTTTTATGAATCAGACTGGATTATATAGCGGTTTAAACATTGACAAGAATGAATTTGATGGTTTCTACTGGAAAGGCAGAACTGAAAACTTTTATTCTTTCTGGAAAGAAATAAGAATACCAACTTTAGTATTATTAGGCGGAAGAGATGATTTGGTCAACACAGAAAAAAATAAATTGCTACTAAATAATTTGAACAATGAATATCTTGAAATTGTGGATTTTCCTTTAGCAAATCACCATTTGAAAAAGACATTTAATCCGACAATGGATAGTGAATTTGATTTTCCACGACTAATTGAGGGATATACCGAAAATGTTGAAGAATGGATTGAAAAAGAAATAACGAAACGCTAACAACGAACTGAGCTTAAAAACAAGTAGAAGCTATTATGTATTCGACAAAAAAAGGGCTACAAAAGCCCTTCATCGGCGAAGCTCATGTAACCTTCACCGGTTATAATCAGGTGGTCTAAAAGTAACAGACCAACGGCTTTGCAGCCTTCTTTCAGTTTTTGAGTAATTGCAATATCCGCCTGGCTGGGTTTCTGGCTGCCACTTGGATGATTGTGAGAAAGCATTACCGATGAGCAGTTCGCTTTTAAAGCTGTTTGCAGGATAATCCGTATATCAACTACAGTACCGTCCAGTCCGCCTTTGCTGATACAGCTTATTCCAAGGACCCGGTTGGCACGGTTCAGGAACAATACGTTCACTTCCTCGTGGTGTTCCATACAATCTTTATGTGCCTCGGTAAATATCTGCGAGGCATCTTCCGAACATTTAACAACAAAACGTTCTGAAGCTTTTACGTTGTCTTTATACGACACTGTAATTTCCGGAATGGAGAAATAATTAACTTTCATAATGCAAAAATTTTAATGGTTCAACACTAATTTTTTGCTTTCACCATCACAGGTAATCAATGACTTCGCGCAAGGTTTTTGCAAAGAATACTACCCGCAGGTGTGGAGATTGTTTGTAAAACACGCAGGGCTTGACCTTGCAGTTTGTCAATGATTTACCTGTATTTTTGCCTGAAAATTAGAGGGAGAAACCGCCGTTAAAGGGCTTTTTGTTACTTTTTCTCCCGCTCAGGTAATCGGCTCATGGAAAAAGTAACGGGCGGAGAAAACCGCCCGTTTGTTTACTTTAAATGTTTCATTTTTTGAAGTTGGGATAACATGTACTTATAGTTTTCACCAACCGTTTGTCCCGATGGCATTTTGTACGGACTGTCTTTGCAAAGCCTACATTGTTCAATTGCTTTGTCCAAATCTGTTACCTCAATGCTTGCTCCTGTAATATCGGTTATCGTCGCTTTCATTGTCCCAATATTTTTTAGATACATACCACTTATCAGAATAGTTGTTGCCCAGTAAGGTAAACACGCCACTAAAATTGCTGCTATCAGCAAATTGTTTGGCTTCCAGTATGGAATCAAATTCGCCTAACTTTCGAAACCCGATAAAGAGTTTATACATTTTATCCTTCTTCACCAGCCATTTATCGCGACGACTCCGGCACTCTCCCAAAGTTGGGGCTGTTGTTGAAAACAGTTCCCCGTCTGTGTGCCGGTAATCGTACTGGTAAAATGTTTGATTTTGGTG
>NZ_JBFHGM010000417.1:0-2833 GCF_041583095.1 Draconibacterium sp. | reverse complement strand
TTAGTGAATTTGCTCCTTTACTATTTAAATAAAATAAAGATCCGGTGCGGTAGTGCCGGATCTTTTATTACCTGTTTGGAATTAGCAACATCGTAAATTAAAACAAATGAAAAAGATATTTTTAATAGTTATTGCTTGTCTGGCAATTATGGTAGATGTAAATGCTCAGGAGCTGACTAACTTTATGAACAGGGAGCCGATCGTTTCACCGGAAATAGGTGAAAATCAGGTGACCTTTCGGTTTCTGGCGCCCAACGCTGATACCGTAAAAATTACCGGAGGATTTACGCCTACCGTTAAAATGAAAACGTCGTTTGGCGAAATGGATGTCCCGGGCAGCCTTGATCTTACGAAAGATGAAAAAGGTTTGTGGTCGACTACATTACCATTGCCAGAGCCTGAATTGTATACCTACAGTTTTATTGTTGATGGTATCTCCGTAAATGATCCGACTAACACTTTTATGCAGCGCGATGGTTCGCGTTACCTTAGCGTACTGTTGGTGCCGGGAGAAAAAACGGAGAATTATTTTGAAGCCGAAAAACGCGGAAATCTTCATCAGGTGTGGTACGATTCTCCAACATTGAAAATAAACAGGAGAATGTTTGTATACACGCCTTATGGCTATGAAACCAGCGATAAAAGTTATCCGGTTTTATACCTGCTTCACGGTGCCGGTGGCGACGAAGATGCCTGGAGTTCTATGGGACGCACCCGTCAGATTTTGGATAACTTAATTGAAAGAGGACTAGCAGAACCAATGATCTGTGTTATGCCCAATGGAAATCCAAATCAATTGGCAGCGCAAACCACACAATTGCCTGTAAGCGATGTGAATTACAGAGATCCATCGAACAGCAATAAATATGTTCATAGTATTGTTAAGGATATTGTGCCATACATTGAAAAGAATTACCGTGTTATTGCCGATCCTGATCATCGTGCTATTGCCGGTCTTTCAATGGGTGGTGGTCATACCATTGCTGCAGCTAACGAATATCCCGGAACGTTCCAGTATATCTGCCCGCTAAGTATGGGGATTTGGGGCGAACAACCCGATATTGATGAGAAGCTTCAAGGATTAAAAAAAGCAGGATACAAACTGTATTGGTTGGCTTGTGGTAACACTGATTTTGTTTATGAAAGTGCACAAAAGCTGGATTCTAAATTGACTGAGAATGGTTTGGAACACACTTTCTATGTTACTGATGGCGGGCATACCTGGGCCAATTGGCGAATTTATTTAAATACGTTTGCTCCGCTTTTATTCAAATAGCATTATTTGTACATAAGTTAAATAGTAATGGCAACAACACGCAACTTTCCTAAAAAGTAATACGACAAGAAATTGTTGTTGCCAATTTTTCGAACAAAGATGAGCAAGGGATTAATTCATAGAATAGTAGTTTTTGTTAGCAGTTGGATTGTAGGTTTTTCGGCTCTTGTGGCCGGGAAACCTTTTGAATTTCAGGCTATTTAAAAATTAAGGCTACATTGATGGATCTCCGCATATTATTAAGACATACCATAGATAAATGCACTCATCTTTTTTTATTTTTATTAAATTTCGAAGAACCTAAATTCTGACTATGAAAATCCAATTTCTTTTATTCATTGTTTTTCTTAATGTTTCATTATGGTCTTTTGCTCAAAGCGATAAAGGAACTGTAGTAACCGACATGATTTATTCTCAAAATCTGGAAAATGATTTTGGTGAGAATCCAAACCGTGCTGTTTCGGTTTATCTTCCTCCGAACTATGAAAACAGCGATCAGCGTTATCCGGTTATCTATTTCCTTCATGGATTTATGGGCGATAATAAAATGATGGCCATGATGTCCGGTCTTCTTGATTATGCGATTGCCGATAACAAAATAAAGCCTTTTATAATGGTTATTCCCGACGAAAAAACAACTTGCCAGGGAAGTTTCTACAGTAATTCGGGTGTATTTGGAGACTGGGAAGATTTTACAGCTTTCGATCTTGTTAAGTATATGGATGAAAATTACCGTACGATTCCGAAAAAGGAAAGCCGTGGAATTACCGGACATAGCATGGGAGGATATGGTGCTTTAAAAATTGCCATGCACCATCCCGATATATTTAGTACCGTTTATGCAATTAGCCCGGGAGCTTTAACAATTGTTGCCGAGTATGGACCAAATAGTACTACATTCAGGGAATTGTCTACAATCAAAACGCTTGAAGGACTAAAAAGATCCTATTTCGGGAGTGTGATGATGGCCTTTGGCCGTGCCTGGTCGCCGAATCCCGATAACCCTCCGTTTTATTGCGATTTCCCATTTGTTTATAACGGCGATGAGCTCACTGTTAATCAGGACGTATTGCAGAAATGGTACGACAATATGCCCGTTCATATGATCGATGACAATCTGGAAAACCTGCAACAGCTAAAAGCTATAAAACTCGACTGGGGCAGAAATGCCGGAGACCGGTTTACATTGCAGTGCGACATGTTCAGTCAGCGATTGGAAAACGTTGGAATTACCCATTTTGTCGAGGAATATATTGGTACGCACGGAAGTGGAATTTATACCAAAGAGGGGCGTATCCCTCAGCAGGTTCTGCCATACTTCGATTTTTATCTGGAGTTCGATGGGGATTAAACAAAATTAAAATAACAAATTATGAAATTGAAAAGATTTTTCATATTGGCGACAGTTGCCGTAAGCATCATTATTGTAGCGACAGCTTGTGCCCAAAAAACTACAACACCTCAACAGGAGTTGACAAAACACGATGAAGAAATCAACGAAATTATCAAAGGCATGAGCCTGGAAGAAAAAGTTGAAATGCTTCACAGTAAAACGAT
>NZ_JBFHGM010000416.1:0-2838 GCF_041583095.1 Draconibacterium sp. | reverse complement strand
GATGCTGGATATTAGAATTGCTAAACTGATAAATTGTAAAATTGTAGTTCATAACTTTCGGTGCAGTTCTCAGTAAAACTCTGTGATTGCTCAGAGCAACTCTGTGGTAAAATCCTTTATATTTTTTGCCTTTGTACTGGATACTGGTTACAAACTCTTAACACGCACCTGGCAGCTAGTAGCTTGATACCAGATATTTGAAAATAAGCATAAAACTTTATTGAATATTCTTCATTGTTTATTCAATATTTGTCATTCAGTATTTCTCCATAAAAAAAGCCTTGCTTCTTCATCGAAACAAGGCTTTTTCTTTTTATAGAACGTACTGACTAACGAAAGTCTATGACTTCTACATCAGCATGGTCAGCAGCATTAAAAACAAATTCCGAATCATCAAAACCGGCATTTGTATTCATCTCTTTTACCAGGATTCCATACAGGTTTCCATCGGTACTGTGCAGGGTTGCCGAGTGAATCATCATTTCAGCCTTGTCGATAGCCACTTCAATTTTTGTTACATCGTAAGTATCCGAATCAGGGAAAAGATTGATATGATACAGTGTTTTACCGCCTTCTGTTTTTTCATCTACAAACTCCGAACGGAAACCGCGCTCGTATATACTGAATAACGACGAAGGATCCATCAGCTCACTGCTTTCATCATCAATATTCGAAATAGTTACCTGGTTACCGTCTTTCATGTAATTCCATATAGTTTCGCCATTTGAAAATACTTCAACTCCCAAATCGGGCAGTTGCACACAATATTTCTGACCTTTGATTTTTATGGTACCGGCATTCGTTTCGTCAATATCCATTTCTTTATTCACCATCGAAAAAACAAAACTGGCCGACATCGATTTTATTTCTTTGGTTTTGGCACTTACCTCATCCAGAATTTTCTTTGCCTTTGCATCGCTCTGCGACCACCCTAAAGTTGCCACCATCAGAAGTGCAACCATAAATACTATCCTTCTCATCATTTTACTATTGTACTATTCTTTGTCAGAAAATGAAAACGCTACGATTTTTCTACCCAATGTATAAATCCCGATTCCGTATCACCCTCAAAAATTAATTCTACAAGCTATTCAATAACTGTTCCAAACTATATTCGTCCTGCAGTAAAACCTGTCGCGCTTTACTTCCGTCACTAGGCCCAACAATACCTGCAGCTTCCAGCTGATCCATTAAACGCCCTGCACGGTTATACCCTATTGAGAATTTTCGCTGTATCATCGATGTCGATCCCATCTGGTTCATCACCACTACGCGAGCTGCATCGTCAAATAACTCATCGCGGTTTCGCAAATCCACTTCTCCCGGTCCGGGCTCCTCGTCGCTGGCATATTCAGGTAACAAAAATGCAGTTGGATACCCACGCTGATCGCCGATAAATGCAACAATTTTTTCCACTTCAGGCGTATCAACAAAAGCACACTGTACTCGCGTCATTTCACTTCCCTGCGAAATAAGCATATCTCCACGCCCGATAAGCTGGTTCGCACCCGGCGAATCAAGAATGGTACGAGAGTCGATCATCGACGCCACCTTAAACGCAATACGCGCCGGGAAGTTCGCTTTTATCACACCGGTAATGATATTGGTCGACGGACGCTGTGTAGCAATAATCATATGAATACCAACAGCCCTTGCCAGCTGCGCGATCCTTGCAATCGGCAATTCAATCTCTTTTCCGGCAGTCATAATCAGGTCGGCAAACTCATCAATAATCACCACAATGTAGGGCATAAACCGGTGTCCTTTTTCAGGATTCAGTCTGCGCGATATAAATTTCCTGTTATACTCTTTAATATTACGTGCCTGTGCTATTTTCAGCAAATCGTAACGTGCATCCATTTCCACGTTAATCGAATTCAGCGTATTTTTTACTTTCTGAATATCGGTGATCACCGGCTCTTCAGAATCGGGCAATTTTGCCAGGTAATGTTTTTCAAGCACCGAATAAATATTTAGCTCCACCTTTTTCGGATCGATAAAAACAAACTTCAGTTGCGACGGGTGTTTTTTGTACAACAACGAAGTAATAATCACGTTTATACCCACCGATTTACCCTGACCTGTAGCTCCGGCAACAAGAATGTGCGGCATTTTTACCAGGTCGAACATAAAGGTCTCGTTCGAAATGGTTTTACCCAATGCCACCGGTAATTCGGCTTTGCTCTCTTGGAACCGTTTCGAGCGAATAATCGAGTGCATCGATACCGTTTCAGGATTTTGGTTCGGCACCTCGATACCGATGGTTCCGCGCCCCGGAATTGGTGCAATAATACGAATACCCAACGCCGCCAAACTCAAGGCAATGTCGTCTTCCAGGTTTTTAATCTTCGAGATTCGTACGCCCGGTGCCGGAACAATTTCGTAAAGAGTAATTGTTGGCCCAATTGTAGCCCGTATTTTTGTGATCTCGATTTTATAATGACGCAGCGTTTCAACAATTTTATTCTTGTTGGCTACCAGCTCTTCATTTTTAACTTCGGCATTACCAAATTGATGATCTTCCAGCAATTCCAGCGTAGGGAATTTAAAACTTGCCAGATCCAGTGTTGGATCATAATCTTCCAGCTCCTCCGGTTCTGCACCATCCGACTCTTCTTCCTCCAGTTTTGGCGCAACCGTTAAACTCAGGTCATCCTCTTTTTTTATCGGAATCACTTCAATACCATCACCACTTTCCTCTTCCGGCTCTTCTATTTCAATTTCATCTTCTATCTCAATCACCGGCTCTTCTATCGGCAAATCATCATCATCGTCCGACTCAAAAATGGCTTTCACCACATCGTCGTCATCCTCAATAATTTTTGTTATCGCCTCTTC
>NZ_JBFHGM010000415.1:0-2850 GCF_041583095.1 Draconibacterium sp. | reverse complement strand
TCCTTCGTAGGCTTTTTCAGCATCGTAATTTCGGATTCCTTTATTATAGGCTGTTACAAAAAACGAGGTTGACGGATCGCCAATCATTACAAAAGTATAGTTCCCACCTGAAGGACCACGCGGAATTAATCCGCCATTTTGGTACATATCAACCATGGTATTGCAAAAACCATCCATCACTTCGGGGTATACCATCGACCATAAAATATTCAGCGACCAGTGGCTGCCCCACCACGCATCGAAATTATAATGCGGGAACAGTGGCTCACTGTTTTCATCTAAACGAACCGAACGTACCACAGCATCTTCGCCGGTTCTGTCCATGTACTTTCCATCTACATCGCTTACAATTCTTCGCCCAAGTAACGAGCGCCATAAATCAGTATAAAACTTAATTTGTTGCTGCTCAGTTCCTCCTTTTATCTCAATTCTTCCCAACCACTCGTTCCATTCATCAACTGAAGATTGAACAACCCGGTCGAAATCCCAATGGTTAATTTCGGTATCGAGGTTTAAGCGGGCTTGATCGGCACTTACATACGAAATTCCAACTTTCATTAAAATTTCTTCTTTTTCTTCTGAATCGAAAAATAAAGCGGCACCAGCATTTACTCCCTGGATGGTATCGGGCGCATTGACCAAAAGCTTTTTATCTTTCCAGCCTTTTATCGAACTGAAAGGCTTATTTAAACGTGCAACAAAATAAACAGGAGTATCTTTGGGTCGACGACCTGTTTTGCTAATCACCTGAACTCCTGCTATTTCAGTATCGCTAACTTTCCATACTTTCGAGTAGACCGTAGGCCCATGAGCAAGCTTTGCCCCAGTATCAAAAATGATGGCCTTATTTTTCTTTTCGGGGAAGGTGTACCTGTGAAACCCAACGCGTGTTGAAGAAGTAAGCTCTGCTGTTATTTCGTAATCATCGAGTACCACTTTATGGTAACCGGGTTTTGCCACTTCTGTTTCGTGACTAAAAGCTGATTGGTATACATCCATTCCTAAATGCCCTTTAAACTCGCCTGTTGTTGGCATTACAGCAATGCCTGCCAACTGCCAGGCATGTATATGGCTAAAACAACGAATGGTTTTGCTATCGTATAAATACCCCGAACTCCATGTTTTATCAGTATCAGTGTCGGGACTAAGGTTTACCATGCCAAACGGACGAGAGGCCGAATTAAAGTAAAACCAGCGCGAATTATGGGTATCGATAAATGGATTCACCAGGTCTACCGGCATTTTTTGTGCTTCTGCGTAATAGGCCGACAACAACAACAGAAACAAAAAAAGAATAAGTTTTTGGTTAAAGTTCATATCTAAATATTTATTTAACAATTGTAATATATTCGCTTATAATTCTTTAGAAACTAGTTTTTAAAGGAATCACCATGTTCCATGTTTTATCAAAACTCCAGGCTTTGTCACCATTTCCGGTTGCTGCAAAAAAGTGTGTGGGTACGCCGTCTTCAATAAGGAGGAATGGGCGCTCAAAGTGGTTTTGATGCGTTGTTGTTCCATCATCCCATAAAATATCACGACTGTAGGCTTTTACCTTGTCGAACAACTGCCAATTTACACCATCGTTGCTCCACACATGAATTCCGCCTCCTTCTTCGCCACAAATCTCGCCCGAGCGATCTTTAATAATGGCTTCGTATTTTTCGCCGTTCCACCACACATACGGATCTTCAACATCAATATGCTCTTGCCCTGGCTTTTCGAAACGAAATATTGGTTTATCGCTAAGTCTTTCGTACGGGCCCTCGGGGTTGGTGGCTTTTGCCACACCCAATAAAAGAGGTGGTTGCGGACCATGTTCCGACGATTTATACATCAACAGAATTTCGCCGGTTTTATCGTTCACAACCGGTGCAGGGTTTGAGGTAATTGAGGCATCCCATTTTCCGGGGCGAGGCTCAATTACCGGTTTATCCAAACGTTTCCAGGGACCGTAAACACTGTCGCTAATAGCCACACCAACACGCTTGTTCATCCAGGCTGCAGTCCAGTTTTCGTTAGGTAATTCCTTATTTTCAAGGCTTGGCTGTTCAAAATCGTAAGTATTTCCAAAGTAGTACAACAGAAATTTGTCTTTGTATTTTACAACACGCGGATTGTGTGTGCACATGCCATCCCAGTACTCTTTCCCGCGCATGGGCAGGGCAACTTTTACTGTTTTGTAGGGGCCAACCGGTGTATCGGCCACAGCATGTACCACTTCAGAGTTGGTCACCCATTTTCCGAAGCCCAGCGCTTTTAACCAGCGGCTGGCAAACATGTGGTATTTCCCGTCTTCGCCTTGTATTACCGACGAACCCCAAACCCAATAATCCGGGTCCTGGTATCCACCACCTACAGGTGCCGGTAAAATACGGTCGATAAATGCAATTTCGCGGGTTGCCTTAGCACAAGCCAACAAGCCTGATGATAATGAAATACCTGCAGCTGAAAGTATTGAATTTTGGATAAAGTGGCGTCGTTTCATTTTTTTATTTTTTTTGTTCATTTTTAGGAAACCGATTTATCTGTTTAAAATCTAACGAATAAAGGCCGGTAAATATAAGAGACAGCAAGCGGTTAATAGGGACACATTTTGTGATAGTTTATAAAATCGCTTATTTATTTCTTTATGGGCAAAGGGTCTTTTAGCCCCCAGTTTTTATTCGGCACCGTTCCCAATTCCAGTTCCAGTGTGCCCCCTTTTTCAAAATCGGAGTGATAAAACCAACACTTTTCCCAAGGCTTACCATTTAATTTGGCCGCCTGAATATAAGTATGTTCCGGCTGATTGGTTTTAATCACAAACTTTTCACCCGGATAATAATCGGGATTTAGCCGAATACTAAT
>NZ_JBFHGM010000414.1:0-2853 GCF_041583095.1 Draconibacterium sp. | reverse complement strand
GGAAATGTATGGTGGGTAATTCAAAAAAATGGAAAGAAGGATTTCTTAGTCAAACTTTTGAAATTGATGGTCAAGTCATAGAGCTGACTGCGGCCAAAATTGGACAGGAAGGTAATTCGTTTCACATTCGGTTTGTGTGGAACGGCGGCGTGCACTTCTCCGAGATTATCGAACACATCGGACAACTGCCCATTCCTCCTTACCTGAACCGCGACACCGAAGAAAGCGACGAAGAAAGCTACCAAACCGTTTATGCAAAAATAGATGGTTCGGTGGCAGCACCAACCGCAGGCCTGCATTTTACCGATCCGGTAATTGCAAAACTGGCCGGTAAAAACATTACCACCAACGAAATTACCCTGCATGTGGGAGCCGGCACTTTTCAGCCCGTAAAATCGGAAACCATTGAGGGCCATACCATGCACCACGAACAGGTGATTATCCCGATTGAGATTCTTCGTTCGTTTGTTGAAAATCCCAAAAACATTATTGCGGTGGGAACCACTTCGGTGCGCTCGCTCGAAAGTTTGTACTGGATTGGCCTGCAACTGGAAGAACAACGTTTTAATCCGTTTCACCCGGAAGTAAAACAATGGGAACCATACGAAAACGACGCAAAGATTTCAATTGAAAAAGCTTTGCAGAATATCATTTATTTTCTGGTTGAGAACAACGAAAAAGCCATTCGTTTTTCTACGCAGATCATTATTCTGCCGGGTTACGATTTTAAACTGATCAGCGGAATGTTCACCAACTTTCACCAGCCGCAAAGTACGTTATTACTACTAATCAGCGCATTTTTGGGCAATAAATGGAAAGAAGTTTACGATTATGCATTGGCCAACGACTTCCGCTTTTTAAGCTATGGCGATAGCAATCTCTACCTCAAATAAACTACCTTTGAGTAAAGCTTTTACGCTAACATTTTTTAAGACGAAATATTTGCACAACAGCGAACTTTAACCATATTTGTGCTACTATGCAGAGAGATAAAATCGACAGCTTTTCCTCCTTTATTTCCGAGTCAGTAAAAAACTATGCGAACAATGAAGCATTGGGCTTTATCGATGGCGACTACCTGACTTACGCAGAAATGGGGAGAAAAATCTCCGCTGTTCAGGCGTTTTTTGAAAAGCTTGGTATTGGCGAGGGCGACAAGGTGATTATCTACAGCCAAAATATGCCCAACTGGGGAGTTGTTTATTTTGCCCTGCAATGCTCAGGAATTGTTGCCGTTCCTGTTCTTCCCGATTTTAGCCCGGTGGAACTTGAGAATGTAATCAAACATTCCGAGTCGAAAGCTATGTTTATCTCTTCAAGCCTGCAATATAAATTGAACGATGTTGACGCATCATCGCTGAATGTTATCGTAAAGATCGACGATTTCAGCCTTTTAAAAGCTGAAGATAAGTCGGTGGTTTTCGATGAAAAAGCAATCAGCGATAAAGCCTATAAGCCTAAAGAAAATGAGCTTGCGGTATTGATTTATACCTCCGGCACCACCGGAAACTCGAAAGGTGTAATGTTATCGCAAGAGAATATTTTGGCGAATGTTGTTCAGTCGGCTGCTGTTCAGGAAATCCGCGAAGAGTTTCGCTTTTTATCGGTGCTGCCCTTATCGCATACTTACGAAAATACTATCGGATTTTTGCTGGCCATGTACAAAGGCGCGAGTGTAACCTATTTGCACAAACCGCCAACGGCGAGTGTTTTGCTTCCGGCGTTAAAATTGTTGCGCCCGCATATTATGCTTACGGTTCCGATGATTATCGAAAAGGTGTACAAAAGCAGCATTTTACCGGGGATTAACAAAAAGGCGGTAACACGATTGTTACATCGTTTTAAACCAACACGAAAGTTGGTTCACCGATTGGCCGGTAAAAAACTGATGAAAACTTTTGGTGGTCGTCTTGAGTTTTTTGGCATTGGCGGTGCAAAACTCGATGGCAAAGTGGAACGTTTTCTGCGCGATGCCAAATTTCCGTATGCTATTGGTTATGGCTTAACCGAAACAGCCCCACTTGTGGCAGGATCGAATCCGACAACAACACGTTTCAGAGCCATTGGTCCAAAGGTGATCAACAGCGAAGTGAAAATTCATGATCCGAACCCGGTAACCGGCGAAGGCGAAATCTGGACAAAAGGGCCGAACGTGATGTTGGGCTACTACAAAAATCCGGAAGAAACACAACGTGTATTAACCGAAGATGGCTGGTTTAAAACCGGCGACCTTGGTGTTTTCGATAAAGACGGCTGGTTAAGCCACAAAGGCCGGTTAAAAAATATGATCGTTGGTGCCAACGGCGAAAATATCTATCCTGAGGAAATTGAATCGATCATCAACAATTTCAGACATGTGGTGGAATCGATCGTGGTTCAGAAAAAGGGAAAACTCGTGGCGTTGGTTCATTTTAACCGTGAGGAACTGGAGCAAAAAGTAAAAGAAATGCGTTCTGAACTTGGAGACAAAATGGATGAAATCACTCATCACGTGGATGAAAAAATTGAAGAGTTAAGTGTCGAATTAAAACAATATATCAATTCGCGGGTGAACAAGTTTTCTAAAGTTCAGGATTTTATTTCGCACCCTACCCCTTTCATAAAAACGGCTACTCAAAAAATCAAACGTTACTTGTATCACTAATTAGGCTTCTACCGATAATAGCAATAAGTTCAACCCTTTCAGGGCTGAAACTCATTCACCATCTCTTGCCGTGCGTTTCACACACGGTTATTTACGTTTAGTCCTTGCAGGACTATCCGCAGTTCTGTTGATACAAAAATCCAACTAAGTGATAAATCCCTCCGGATTTGCAGATAAGCAGCAGAGATAATTTTCTTCCAAATTCATAG
>NZ_JBFHGM010000413.1:0-2924 GCF_041583095.1 Draconibacterium sp. | reverse complement strand
TACGTCGATGGGAGAGAACACTGCTTTATATTCGTAAGGCCATTCGCGGATGACGGGCAGGCCGCCAACCAGGCATTCGTATGATTTTACTGTAATTTGCTGGTTGTGATGCCCCAGGATAATATTTCCCATGCCGGGAGCAACACCACAATCGGCCACAATACAAACCTTATTTTTTTTAGCCAAGCTGTTTAACGACAAAAAATCTTCGGGCATAAACGAAATATCAACCATGTTCTTTCCGGCTTCAATTACCGCTTTCATGGTTTGATAGCCCATAAAACCCGGAACTGCACCAATTATAAGATCGTAATCGGAAACCAGTGATTTTATTTTTTCAGGTTGGCTCAGATCTTCCTGAATGCATTTTATTTCGGGGAAAGCAGAAAACTTGTCTAAGGCTTTTTTGTCAAAGTCAACACAGGTAACCTGATGGTTCTTCGATAAATCTTTGGCAATTGAACTTCCTACAAGTCCGGCTCCTAAAACAATAACATTCTTCTTCATCCGGTTTAATTAAGTTTTAGTTTGTTATGTGTTGATCCTGTTAATCGAGCTGGATCAACCCTTTTTTCAAGGCATATTTTACAAGGTCGGAGTTGGTTTTTAAATCCAGCTTTTCAAGAATATTTTGTTTGTGTGTACCAACCGTTTTTACGCTGATAAAAAGTTTGTCGCCAATTTCGCGTGTTGATTTTCCTTCGGCAAACAGCAGGAATATTTCTTTTTCGCGATCGGATAATTGCGAGTAGGAATCGTTATCATCGGCACGCGAATTCAGGTAGCCATTAATAACAATTTCGGTAATGTCTTCGCTCAGGAATTTTTTACCGTCGTGCACCGAGTTTACCGCATCGGTAAGCTGCCTGTAGGTGCAGTTCTTTAGAAGGTAACCATCGGCACCGGCTTCCAGCATCCCTTTAACATATTGTTTGTCGGAGTGCATTGATACGGCAATAATTTTTACTTCCGGCATTTTGTCTTTTAGAATCCTTGTGGCTTCTATGCCGTTTATTTTTTCCATTGCAATATCAACCAAAAGCACATCGGGCTTAAATGCTTCCACTTTGTCTATTGCATCTTGTCCGTTCTCGGCCTGGGCAATTACTTCGATGTTGTCGGCCGAGTGTAGTAGGTTTATTAAACCTTCTCTGAAAAGTTGGTGATCGTCAGCAACTATAACCTTTATTTTCATATTATTAAATTGTTTGTTTTTATCGGTATTATGAGGAACTCGCACGGATTTTAATATTCTTCCTGAGTGTTCCGCCAGTTGGCGGATTACATGCTCGTTTCATTTACTTTTTATTTTCCAGATCCTTAGCAAAGCGTACGAATATGCTATAAAGACCTGTTGTTATTAGATTAATTTTGTTCAAGAGAATACGGTATTTCAATTTCGGCTTTTGTTCCTTTTTCAAGGGCTTCAATATTAAAAGTTCCGTTCATGCTTTCAATTCTCTCTTCAATGCTTAACAGCCCAAAACCGCCTTTGTTTGATGCCGGTTTCGAGTGCGATTTGTCAATGCCAATCCCGTTGTCTTCAACCGAAATATAGTACATGCCGTTGTTTGTTGCCTGTTTTACTGTAACCTCTGTTGCGTCGGCATGTTTTGATGTATTTGTTAGCAGCTCACCAACGGTACGATACAGAAAAATATTATTCTCCTTGCTGAGTTGTGTATTCTTGTTCTCAACAATAAGATTTGTCTTTATATTAAAGTCTTTCTCAAACTGCTCAAGTTTCCACTGAATGGCGGGCAATAAGCCCAATTCATATAGTATTGGCGGACTTAAATCGTAAGTTAACCGCCGTGATTCCTCAATGGCTTTATTGAGTAATTTTGAAGTGAATTTAATGGTGTTTTTTATGGCTGGAGAACATTCATCAACGTCAATCGACGACAGGTTCATAAATGCCAGCCCCAGTGTTTGGCCCAAACTGTCGTGCAGGTTTTCAGCAATTCGCCTTCTTTCCCGTTCCTCAACCAGCGTAACTTCAGAGTTTAATTTTTTTAGCTGCAACTGGTACGATTTTATACGCAGCGCCACATTGATCTGTGCTTTTAATTCAACCTGATCGAACGGTTTTGAAATAAATGAATCAGCTCCTGCATTCAATCCTTTGGTACGTTCAACACTATCGCGCCCCAGTGCCGATACCATTATAATGGGGATTTGTTTAGTCCGGTTATTCTTCTTTAATAACTTACAGGTTTCGTAACCATCCAGGTCAGGCATCATTATATCCAGCAAAATCAGATCAGGATTTTCATTTTGGGCAATAGTTATGCCCTCTTTGCCGTTTAACGCGCCAATGAATTTAAAATCGGGGTAGTATACCTTTACAATCTGCGAAATTAGTTCCAGGTTGATGTTGTTGTCATCAATCGCCAGGATTTTCTTCATAAATTCTATTTCATTGTTTGGTACCAACATAATAAATAATCACATAGGGTTATATCTTCAAACGTCAATTGGTCTAAAGATACCAAAACTGTCGGAAACAATGAAGCATGGAGGTAATAAATACTTAACAAAATATCAGTAAATTCCTGAGAAATCCTTAAGGGCTTGGGAGAGAGCTGAGTAATTTAATTTTTTAATGGCGTTAACGTTAATATTGGCGGAAGGTATGCTAATTGTTTGCAATTAATCCGTACATAATCCCTACTCCAACACCAATATAAGTTTGATTACTGTTTACGACAACCATCGGCCCAACGGAGCATCCAACTGTATCGTGCAATGGCATTTCAAGCTTCGGGTTAATAACCAGACTCAGTTTTTTTGATGTTTTCGTTTCAAAGTTATATTGGCTGTTTGAATTAACAAGGGCAAATTCCGGTTCACGAAATGTGGTAATTCCCGGGCCGGCCTGAAGAACAACGCGTAAATTCTTTTTTTCATTCAGGTTAAAAATT
>NZ_JBFHGM010000412.1:0-2931 GCF_041583095.1 Draconibacterium sp. | reverse complement strand
TCGATCGATGCTTCAATGCCCAGTTCACTTACGGCGTTTCTTGTCTTTTCTTCCAGCTTTTTGCACTTTGCACAGCCGGTTCCTAAAACTTTTATCTCCATCTTCTCTTTGTTTTTTTTGATTTATTGTTCGCTGATATACGAAAGATTCGCTTAAAATCTCTAATCTATTTTCAGAAATTCTTTGAATAACTCCTGCGCTTCTTCCCAGTTCTCTTTGTTCACACAATATTTAATTCGCGGAGCTTCAATCTCTCCCTGTATCAATCCTGCATCCTTTAATTCTTTTAAATGTTGCGACAAAGTTGACTTTGCGATTGGCAGCTCGTCACTTAAATCGCCACTGTAGCAACAACTTTGTTTACCCAGCAATTGCAACACATACACACGCACCGGATGACCCAGCGCCTTTGCATAACGGGCTATTTTTTGTTGCTGATCTGTAATGATTTTTACTTCCATTAATTTTTACCTTGTTCGTTGTTCGCAAAAGTACGAACAGTTTTTCGAAATATGAATTTATCCTTTCCTTTTATTCGTATTTATTTTATATCGCATACGACATATTAAAAATATACCTATATTTGTATCGCGTACGACTTTTTCACAAAAGACAAATTAGAAAACAATTAAACAATGGAAAATAATTTTTATCAATTTAAAGCTACAAATTTACAGGGCAAAGAAGTTGCTATGGACAGCTACAAAGGGAAAACCGTTTTAGTAGTAAACACAGCCAGCAAATGTGGATTAACACCACAGTTTGAGGGGCTGGAAAAACTGTACAAAGATTACAAAGAGAAAGGATTAGTGATTCTTGGATTTCCGTGCAACCAGTTTGCCAACCAGGAACCCGGCGACGAAAAATCAATTGCCGAAGGTTGCCTGCTAAACTACGGAGTAACCTTTCCGATGTTCTCGAAAATAGATGTAAACGGCGACGATACCCACCCTATTTACAAATACCTAAAAAAAGAATTGGGAGGAATTTTGGGAAGTAAGATCAAATGGAACTTTACGAAATTTTTGATCGATGCCAACGGTAATCCAGTAAAACGGTTTGCGCCAACAACAAAACCCGAAAAACTGGAAGGCCACATTGCCAAACTTTTACAGAACTAAATTTTTATACTAAACGAAGATTAATCGAAGTAAATGAAGCCGCTGATGACACACTTCAGCGACTTCCTTTTTTATCTTTGCACTAAAAATAATGATTATGGAATTCGAACAGTTAAAACTCAGTAATCAGCTTTGTTTCCCAGTTTATGCGGCCTCGCGCCTTATAACACGTGCTTATCAGCCAATGCTCGACGAGCTGGGAATTACTTACCCGCAATACCTGGTTTTAATGGTGCTTTGGGAACACGATTCCATGCCGGTAAATACAATTGCCAAAAAACTGATTCTGAATACCAACACCATCACTCCGCTTTTAAAAAGGATGGAAACGCAGGGAATTGTAAAACGCACCCGATCAGACGAGGATGAACGAAAAGTAACAGTTAGCCTCACCGACATAGGATTACATTTGCGCACTCTGGCAGCCGAAATACCGGAAAAACTGGTTGCTCAACTTGATACCGATAAAATATCGGAGGAAGAACTGATCGACCTCCGCGAAAAACTTAACCGTCTGATTGATTTAATGACTGAAAGATAATTGAAGGGTTACATTAAAACTTCCCTGGTATTTCATCCCTGAGGCACTGCCCCTTGCGCATAATTTTCCTAAATTCGCAGCAAATTCAACTATGTGAAAATGAATCAGCGAATACTTCTCCTTATAGGGTTAATCCTTATTTTTCAGGCCTGCAATACCGGCACAACAAAATACATTGCCAATAACGGAACCATTTACGGCACATATTACAGCATTAAATATGAAAGCCCCAACGGCGATGACCTGCAAACGAATATTGATGAGGAGCTGCAACGTTTGTCGCGCATTTTTTCGCATTACGACAAAGAGGCAACCATCTCAAAAGTAAATAACAACACTCCTGTTGAGCTTGAACCGGAATTTGTTACCTGCTTTTTGCGTGCTGAAGAAATTTCAAAGATTACCAATGGTGCTTTTGACATTACCGCAGGTCCGCTTATTAGCGCATGGGGATTTGGCCCTGAAGACCGGCAAAAAATGACAAATGAAAAGGTGGATTCGCTAAAACAAATTTGTGGATATGAAAAGATCAAGCTGGAAAATGGCAGGATCCTAAAGGAAAATCCGCACATGACCATAAATATGAGCGCCATTGCCAAAGGTTACACCTGCGATTTGATTGGTGAGTTTCTGCAAAAAAAAGGTTGTCTGAACTACATGGTTGATATTGGTGGCGAAGTTGTAGCCAAAGGTGTAAACGATAAAAATAAAGTGTGGACTATCGGGATTCGCAAGCCTATTGAAAATCCTTTTGAAAATGAATTAAGTGCAGCTTTAATGCTTAATAACCGATCAATGGCAACATCAGGAAACTACCTGAACTTTTATGAAGAAGACGGTAAAAAATATGCCCACACCATCGACCCAATTTCAGGATACCCGGTACAGCACAGTTTGTTAAGTGCCTCAGTAGTTGCCAACGATTGTATGACTGCCGATGCCTTTGCCACCGCTTTTATGGTTTTGGGAAAAGATGCAGGGATTGAAATTGCACGACTGGTGCCGGGAATGGAAATCTATTTTATTTATGCCGACGACAATGGTGAGAACCAGGTTTACATGTCGGAAGGTTTTGGCGAAATGTTACGAAAATAAAAGTCACAATATTTACCATATTTTTTGAAACTCTCAAACAAAAATGTGAGATCGATTAAATTCGAACTTTTTCCTGCCGGAGGCTTTCATCTTTGCCTTGAAGCAAAGACGAAACAGAAAGTTCAACGCTCCTTTTAATCTTCACCCTCCATTTTCATAAAACTTAAGTTCGGA
>NZ_JBFHGM010000411.1:0-2955 GCF_041583095.1 Draconibacterium sp. | reverse complement strand
GGAAGCAGCAAACATTAAAATGCGCGAAAACTGGAGCGTTAAAGATGGAATGATCATTTTTAACGGACACGGTGCGAACCTGGTTTCTAAAAAGATCTACAAAGATTTTGATATGATCGTTGACTGGCGCATTAGCAAAAAAGGCGACAGCGGCATCTACCTGCGTGGAACACCGCAAGTGCAGATATGGGATACATCGCGTGTTGAGGTGGGTGCCCAGGTAGGCTCGGGAGGTTTGTACAACAACAATCCCGACAATGTGCGCGATCCTCTGCTGGTAGCCGACAATCCCATCGATGAATGGAACACCTTCCGTATTACCATGGTTGGCGAGAATGTAACGGTTTACCTGAATGGAGAACTGGTAGTTGACAATGTAAAAATGGATAATTACTGGGACCGCAGCATTCCGATTTTTAGTGAAGGAACCATCGAACTGCAGGCACACGGTAACGAACTGGCTTTCCGCGATGTGTATGTGCGTGAAATTAATACCGACGAAATTGGCTTAACACAGGAAGAAATTGACGAAGGATTTGTTTCGCTTTTCAACGGTAAAAACCTCGATGGCTGGCAGGGAAATCTTACCGATTATTATGCCGAGAATGGCGAGCTGGTTGTAAATCCGAAAGCGGGTGGCCACGGTAACCTGTACACCGAAAATGAATACAGCGACTTTGTCTTCCGTTTTGAGTTCAAACTCACACCCGGTGCTAACAACGGACTGGGAATTCGTACTCCGCTTGAAGGCGATGCGGCTTATGTGGGAATGGAATTGCAAATTCTGGATAACACGGCACCTATTTATGCCAACCTGCACGAATATCAATACCACGGATCGGTTTACGGAACAATTCCGGCTAAGCGCGGCTTTTTAAATCCGGTTGGTGATTGGAATACGCAGGAAGTGGTGGTGAAAGGAACTAAAATAAAAATCACTTTGAACGGCGAAGTGATTCTTGATGGTGATATTGCCGATGCCCGTAAAAACGGTACACCGGATGGAAAAGATCATCCGGGCTTGCAACGCGATAAAGGCTACATCGGATTTCTGGGCCACGGCTCCGAATTGTGGTTCCGAAATATCCGGATTAAAGATTTAAGCGAATAAGCGATTCAAAAAAATAATTAGTGATGGTCTCACTTCGAGTGAGGCTATCGCTCGACTTTCTAATTATTGAGCAGGTGAACCTTTAGTCACCTGCTCAATATCCGGAGCTACACAGGGCAGCAATTTGAAATCTTCAGGTTAAAAACAGCCGGACTTTCTGCAAAAACATGATCCATTGCCTGAGTTAAGGCTTTCATAATCTCAGCTAACTCGCCGGTAATTATACTGCTCATTTTGCCGGGCTCCACTTCAATGGTTTGGTTGTTTTCCAGAAGTGACAAAAAAGTATCTACCGGTTTTTCAAAATCGTCACTCAGTGGGTAAAGACTTATTTCAACAGCAACTTGCATGATTATTTGTTTTTCTGAACCAGCGCTACCATAAAAGCCGGTTCGTGATTATCTTTCTCAGCAGTTCGGTCCATCACTTTGAAATCGGGAGCAAAATGCACTCCTGACGTAAGCTCCGGCGTTCCGAACTTCTGTAAATCTTTTTCTAAACTTTCAGGAACGTAGAATGCTGCATTTTTGAATACCGGATCGTTAGCCGCATTTTTTGCCAGTTGCGAGTTTCCATTCAGGCAAGCCAGTAATAAATACCCTCCCGGTTTTAAAACACGATAGATTTCGTTCAAAACCACTTCTTTGCTATTTACAAACTCCATCATTGTTACCGAAGCCACTACATCAAAACTTTCGTTTTTAAATGGCAGTTCTTCGGCATCGGCCTTTAAAATATCGGCATCCAGGTTTTTCTCAATAGCCTGACGCAACATCGCATCCGAAATATCGGTGGCAATAACATCAAACCCCATGTTTACAAAGAGCTCAGTCCAGTGACCGGTGCCACAACCCAGCTCCAGTATTCTCCCTTTCGGCAATTTTTTCAGCGCATTGGCAATAAGCTTTTCTTCTATTACATCAATTTCTTTCCCGGCCGGAGTTTGATAGTAGGCATCGTAGTCGCCCGCTACTTCTTCTTTTATAAAAACATTCATTGTTATCTTTTTTGGCTTTAAAAAGTGATATGATCATCACTAAAATCGATTTAAGAAAATAACGTACAAACAAAAATAATCATGAGTTTTCACCCCTCCAAACCTCTCCGCCAGCTGGCGGAAGACTTAAGTCCCCTACAGGGGATTTAGGGGTGAGACATGGTATAGTTCCCTACAAAATGAAAATCACCTTTAATAAGAAATGCTTTTGAGATAGTCTCATAATCTGCCTCTAAAACAAAGATGCCATCTTTCTACAAAACGTAAATAAAGATGGCATCTTTTCTTATTGGAATAAATTCTTTCTAATTCTTCTTCACATATTGAGTAAGAATAACAATCTGCTGGCCATTTACTTTCCCTTCAATATGTTCCGGGTTATCGTGTACCAGCGAAATATTACGAACGGCCGTTCCGCGTTTCGCAGTAAATCCTCCACCTTTTACGTTCAGGTCTTTAATCAATACGACTGTATCACCGGCCTGTAAAACAGCGCCGTTACTGTCGAGGTGTCTTACCACATCATCCGGATCAATTCCTTCGCCGGTTGCCTCTGCCCACTCCTTGGTTTCTTCGTCGAGGTAAAGCATATCGAGCAGGTCTTGCGGCCAGCCTTCAGCTTTTAGTCGGTTTAACATTCTCCAGGCTACCACCTGAACAGCAGGTACAGTGCTCCACATACTGTCGTTCAAACAGCGCCAGTGGTTGGCATCCATCGTCTCCGGCTCGTTGATCTGACCCGAGCAGGTTGCACAAATATAAATACTGTCGTTTTCGCTTTCCTGTGTTGCCGGCGGTACGGTAAAAACACCCAGGTTATCTTCCGATCCGCATAATTCACAAACCG
>NZ_JBFHGM010000410.1:0-3012 GCF_041583095.1 Draconibacterium sp. | reverse complement strand
GTGGCAGTGTTTACTTCGGAATAATATCGCGCCGCCGCCGCCCGAACAAATCTAAAACACCCTTAAAAGTGGCAGCATTTGACCGGAATCACTGGCAGCATATCATCGGAATAGGTGGCAGGGTTTGCGCCGGATTATCCACCTTTTTTGTACATCCATTCAAATATGAAAGCGAGCGTTTTTAATTCGGGTAATTGGTCATTAGTTCTATTCGCAGGATTGTCTAAATTCCTGTCTTGTTGTTCAATGTTTTGGATAATGGATGTATCTTTTAGTTCATCCAAAATTGTAGTTGACTTGTTATGTTCAACGGGTTTAATAACAAATTGCCGCCAATCGTAACAAACCAAGAAGTCCGCTAAGTCAAGTCCTTTTTTACGTTCTTTTTCGATCGCCTTGCGTTCCAGTAAATCAGAAACGGAAAAGGATGCAAAGTGTGAAAGTTCCTTTGCCATTTTGCTCCATTTATCAAAGCCGTTGAGGTCGGGGAACAGTGAAACGGAACGCCCTTTTAGTATGGTGCATTTTTCAGCGTTCAGGTTAGTAAGGCTGCCTACTGCCAACCAAATGAATTGCGGTAAATAAACGCTTGCTATAATTGCCGTTTTTTCGCTCTCAACTATGGCAACAGGTTTTGCCTTGTCAATCAATAAATGTTCTCCGAATAGGCATTGTTTCAATTCATATCCTGGCTGATTTAAAACCTTATGCACCCAATTAATATGACTGAATGGTTCTTTTACCCTTTTGCCAGTGATGGGGTCATATAACATTATTTTGCCCGTTCTTATTTTGCCCTGAGTATCTATTTGCCAAAATACCGTTGCCCCTTTCCAATATTTTGAGGTCGCAATAAAATAACGGCTTATCAGTTCTGTTGTTACCTCTTCGCCAAACAAGGAAAGCAGGTACTTTACAAAGTGATTCGTTTCATGTCCTTGTAGACTGGCTTTAAATACTTCAATCGGAATAAATGAAACTGGCTTTGGTTGTGATGCAACTGGCCTGGACTTGCATAATGTGGGCTGTTGTGTGTCAAATGAAATGTTGTTATCATGAAAATATTGTTTTGGTGTGTAATGGTGTCCGCAATTACTTTCACGATTGCACCGGCCAACGGTGGGGTGTATGTGTTCACCTGTATACGTATCAATGTAGAGTGAAAAGGTTTTTTCCTTCTGTTGGCAACTTGGGCAGTGATACCTGGTATTCATTCCCTTGTATGGTTCTAAAATGTATTTGTGTTCTTTCATTTTTTTTCTGGTAGCGTTCACGGCGTTCACAACGTTCATGGTGTGAACGCCGTGAACACCGTGAACATTTATGTTTTTAAATACTTGTTTACCGCCCCCAATGAAATACCCAATCCTGTTGAGATTTGTCGTTGTGATAATCCCTTTTGGCTTAAGTCTTTTGCCCGTTCAATAATGCTTTCGCGGTCTTTCTCTGAAAACTGTTTCAGGTGTTCCCGCTCTGTTCCAAATGCTACAAATTCAAATTCAAGAAAATTAAAAGGCTTTTGGATTTGGCAAACAACTACGTTTTCAGCATCATAGATTATTTCAGTATTCCGTGCTTTAATCTGTTTAATATACCTTAGGTGTTTGTCGGTATGGCTTTCCCCAAGAGCAAAGGAACTGTCAACGAAATTTATCAGCATCTTGCTACCTTGCAAATCATTCCTTGTTATCGGTTTTGTCAAGTCCCTTTTCGGGGTATGAGCAAGTGCCAAAATTGAAAGTCCGTATTTGCTTTTCAACGCTTTTAAATGCTTCATCAGGGGCAAAGCATCTTTAGCCTTTTCAGTTTCATTTTTAAGGTAAGTAAGGTTATCAATGATTAAAACCTTTGCCTCTGTTTCTACAATACTTCGCTCCAATGATTGATTGAGGTAATCTTCAAAAGTACTGTTTTCAGGAATTTCAGCATCTGGGTTGATTTCGATCCTTTTGAAATTATCATCAAAACAATAATGGTTATCATGTATTTTTTTTACTTCATTCTTTACAGAATACCTAACCTCAAACTGTTTAGCTGAAAGTTCAAAATCAAAGTATAAAACTGGCTGTTTAGCTGCTTCAAGCTTAAAGCCCGATATTTGTTCCCCACTGCTAATACTGTCGGCTATTTGCACGGCTAAAATGGACTTTCCTAAGTTAGTGTCAGCAAACAAAATACACAGTTCGCTATCGTGCCACAATTCACCAAACAGCATTTTAGGTATTGGATTTTTCTTTGCTTGTTCTATCCATTGGTTGGCCGTCCTTACCTTAAATAAGCCTTTATTCTCCTTTGCGTCTTTCCCTTCTTTTATTAACCTTTCGGCTTCGTACTGGATATCTTTAAAACCAATACCGTATTTATCAAGATCGAATGTAGGATTCATAATTTACTTCCCTCCCCGAAGTTGGCTTTATACCAGTTAAAAAACTGCTCAAATGAAGTTGCTAACACATAATTTCCCCCTGCCTTTTCAACAGCTTTTTGATAGTTCTTTTGGGCTTCGCTTTGTCGGTCTTTGCCGATTTTTACTTCGATTTTAACAGACTTGCCGCTAATAGTTGCTGAAATATCAGCCGTGCCATTTGTGCCTGTTCCTGTTATCCATTTCGTTTGTCCGATGGTTCTTGTTTGTCCTACATAGTCAGTAAATGTGGAACGTGTGTCAATCATTCGCCCTGTGTTGCCTATCCGTTCGGCTTGTCCACCGTTAAAGCGGATGAAGTCAATAACGCATTTTGTCAGTCCGTTGGCTGTATCGTCCTTATACTTCCTCGGTGCAAGCCATTCAACAGGTGTATTCGGATTCTTTGCCCGTACCTCATTGTTTGCAAGTTGCTCTAAATATTTGACTGCCTGGCTCTTTCGATACTGAATTTTTTGTACCTTTGAATTGGTTAGCGAGCCGGTGCAGAATTGCCCGGTTTTCTTTTTTGTATTCATAGCAATTAAAAGTTTAATGGTTTAATTGCCTGTTCTACTTCGTCCCGACGATAATATACACGGTTGCCC
>NZ_JBFHGM010000409.1:0-3040 GCF_041583095.1 Draconibacterium sp. | reverse complement strand
GTATTTATTCTTATGCATTTGCTAATCTGTTTATGAATAGCGAAAATGCAAATTGAAATCCGTTTAATCGAAAATCGCCTGCAACTAACTAAATTTCAATATTTTCAAAGAACATTATTAGATTTTAATGGGACAGCAATGTTTAGATGTAGTAAAACAAGCGATTGTAGTAACTTGTAGTTTTTAAAAACTAAGCCATTTTAATCTAAACCAATATGAACAAATTACTTAAATGCTTTTTGGGGTTTCTGTTCATTGTTAACGGAAATATTTATGCAGAAGTTGTTTGGAAAATAGGAACAAACAACAACTCTTCGGCAGAGTTCGCACTTGGGCCATCGGATTACAAGAACTTTCTGAGTAACCATTTATGGGATGATGAAAAGCAGCAGTTCATTCCTCATATCTATTTAGAAGGCTCGCCTTTTCCTGACGACTTTGACGAGAGTGCCATCTATTATTTTGGCGGAACCGCCGTTGCCATTGAGGCCGGTCTACTGTCGAAAGAAGAAATTAAAACATCGCTTAACGAAATGATTTCGAGGGTTGAACAGGCCGGTGCGGCTTCCATTGGTCTTACTTTGTACCCTGTTTATCCCGATGGCTTTTTCCAAAACCCGGGAATGAAAGCGTATAGTTGCCAAAACGGTGGAGACTGGACCTGGTTTGGTGCACGTATGGTGCAGCAACTGGTTGCCACCGGATTTCTTAGCGAGGCCTACGAGCAGCTTTTACCAATGACCGAACGAGTGTTGGAAAATAAAGGTTTTTACGAATGGTACACCGTAAATAATGAACCTCGTGGATCAGGAACTTTCCGCGGTTCGGCAGGTGTACTTTATACCGCAATTACAAATCTTGAAAAATCAGTAAACAAATAATTTACAAGTATAATATGAAGAAAATTACCCTTTTAGTATCGATCATTATGCTATCGGCAAGCTTTGTTGTCGGGCAAGAGCTAACAAAATATGTCGATCCAAATATCGGAACCGCCCATTCGCGCTGGTTCTTTTACACGCCGGCAGCGGTGCCGTTCGGAATGGCAAAACTGGCTCCGTCAACCAATGCACATTATGGGAATGAGCAAGGCTGGGAAGCTGTTGGTTACGACGACCGCGACAGCTCAATCGAAGGTTTTGCGAACCTGCACGAGTTTCAGGTGGGTGGAATTGTTTTTGCTCCAACAGTTGGCGAGCTGCAAACTGTTCCTGGAGATCTTGACAATGCTGACGGCGGATACCGCTCGCGTTTCGACCGCAAAAATGAATATGCTACAGCCGGTTATTATTCGGTTTGGCTCGACGATTATAAAGTTAAAGCCGAACTGACTGCCACAAAACGTGTTGGATTTCATCGTTATACTTTCCCTGAATCAGCGTCGGCCAATATTCTTTTTGATATTGGAAACCAGCAGGGTGAAAGCGGAAAGGTAAAAGATGCGGAAGCTGTTATAACTGCAGATGGACGAATTGAAGGTTATGTGATTACCGAACCTGAGTACGTAAAAAAGTACCAGAAAGGTGCTGATGTTAAAATGTATTTCACGGCTGTTTTAGACAAAAAACCAACAGCATACGGAACTTTTAAGGGAACCGATATTTTCAGAAACGAAAAAAAGATTAACGGTGTAGGTGCCGGAGTTTTTCTTACATTTTCAACGAAAGAAAATGAAGCGGTTACCATTAAAGTTGGTTTGTCGTATACTTCTGTTGAAAATGCCAGGCTGAACCTTGAAACGGAGGCAAAGAATCTGACTTTTGAAAAGGCGAAAAAGGCCAGTCTGAAAACCTGGGAGGAGTACCTGGGGCGCATTAAAGTAAGCTCTGATAACAAGGACGATAAAGTGAAATTTTACACCGGACTTTTTCACGCACTATTAGGACGTGGTTTGGCCAGCGATGTTAATGGTGCCTATCCGAAAAATAACGGTGAAGTGGGACAAATTGAGTTGGACGGAAAGGGAAATCCTGTTCATAACCACTATAATACCGATGCCATTTGGGGAGCTTTCTGGAACCTGACACAATTGTGGGCCATTGCTTATCCTGAATATTATTCCGACTGGATTCAGAGTCAGTTGCTCGTATACAAAGATGCCGGCTGGCTGGGCGACGGAATTGCATGTAGTAAATATGTTTCGGGTGTGGGAACTAATTTTAGCAGCCTGGCAATTGCGGCGGCCTACAATTGTGGAATTCGCGATTTTGATGTAGAGCTGGGTTACGAAGCTGCGCTGAAAAATGAAATCGAGTGGAGAGATCGTATCGAAGGTGCAGGAAAGATGGATGTTCGCCAGTTTGTAGAGCGTGGTTACAGCCCGTACGACGAGCGTTATGCCTGGGTAACTGTTGATGAAGGATCGGGATTTTCGGCCTCGCACACTTTGGAATATTCGTTCAGTAGTTTTGCAGTGGCGCAATATGCCAAACACCTTGGCAAAACCGACGATTATAAATTGTTGTCCCGCCTGTCAGGAGGATGGAAGTTGTTATTTGATGAAGAAACAAAACTGATCCGACCAAGAGATTTGGACGGTAATTTTATTCAGAACTTTGATCCGTTGGCTCCATGGATTGGTTTTCAGGAAGGGAACGCCATTCAATACACCTTTTATGTGCCACATCAGCCCGAAGAGTTGGTAAAGAAGCTGGGACATGAAACTTTTAATAATCGACTCGACAGCATTTTTATTGCATCGCAGAAAAATATTTTCGGAGGCGGAAAAGAAGTGGATGCGTTTGCAGGCCTGAAAGCTCTTTACAATCACGGAAATCAACCGAATTTACATATCTCTTGGATGTTTAATTTTTCTGGAAGACCCGACCTGACCCAAAAATGGGTACGGGCAATTTGCGACGAATTCTACGGAACAGAAGGAATACACGGGTATGGTTACGGACAGGATGAAGACCAGGGGCAACTTGGTGCCTGGTACGTAATGGCCGGTATTGGTTTGTTTGATGTTAAAGGTCTGACTGCTATCGATCCTGAAATGCAGATCGGAAGCCCCTTGTTTGATAAAATTACCATACAGCTT
>NZ_JBFHGM010000408.1:0-3047 GCF_041583095.1 Draconibacterium sp. | reverse complement strand
TGGAGGTGAACTGGAATGTAACCAACTATGTAGGAAGAGTTGGCAGTCTCGATGAGTCGTACGATAATATTCTGCCTTCCCTGATGTTAAAATACCAGGCTACCGAAAAACAATCGTTGCGTTTTGTAGCCAGTAAAACAATTACACTTCCTGAGTTTAAGGAATTAGCGCCCTTTGAGTATGTTTCCCCAACCGGCCGTGTAACAAAAGGTAATCCCGAGCTGGTAAAATCCAACAACTATAATTTCGACCTGAAATGGGAGTTTTTCCCCGATCGTGGCGAGTTGTTCTCGGTAACCGGTTTCTACAAAATGATCAACGACCCGATTAACATGGCTCAAACACGCGGTTCGTCGGGTAACTTTTACTTTGCCAACACCGGCGAACAAGCCGACGTTTACGGAGTGGAAGCTGAAGCTCGCTTTGGTATCATTAAAGCCGAAACTTCAGGAAAACCGGATTTGAACATGACACTGAACGCTACAAAAATGTGGCACAGTCAGGATTTGTACGATATTTTCCAATACAACAACAAAACCGAAACCGAATTACAGGGAGCTGCCGGGTTTATTTTTAACGGTGCTTTAAGTTATTCAACCAATACCGATAATGAGTTTCAGGCCACTTTAACGGGTAACTATTCATCGGATAAAATTCTGGCACTTGGTGCACCCGAAGACTTTGCCAACAGCGCAACCTTATTCAATAACGAAATTATGGAGAAAGGATTTACTACGGTTGATCTGGTAATGAGCAAAGTGATCAATAAAACCTTTGCTGTTAAGTTTTCGGCAAAAAACCTGCTCAATCCTGAAATCGAACAAACACAGGAAATTAAACCATTGTCAGGTGAGGCATTCACCGATGTGGTTAACTCTTACAAAAAAGGTATCAACCTAAGTTTAAGTCTCAAAATAAATCTGCATTAAAAAATTAGTGAAACGTATAATTAAAATTAGAGAAAAGATGAAAAAACAATTAATCAAATTTTTAGGTCTTGCTTTATTGGCAACAGCAGTTTTTGTTAGCTGCGATGATGATGATCCGATTACTCCAACGCTTACAGTTGTTGAAAAACTCGACAATGGTATAATGGAAGGAACCCTTGACGAGAATTACACGCTTAGCGCAGGTGTTTCGTACAACCTAAGTGGTTCTTTTATTGTAGCCGACGGTGCCAAACTTACCATTCCTGCAGGAACCAACATTATTGCCGATGCGGGTGGTACAGGTGTTTACCTTGCCGTACTGATGGGTGGTAAAATCGAAATCAACGGTACTGCTGGCAGCCCGGTTGTAATGTCTTCGCCAAATGCCAATCCGGGCGACTGGGGTGGTTTAACCATTTGTGGTAAAGCAACTACTACTGCCGGAGCGAATTCAGAAGCTGAAGTAGGTGGATTTATCTACGGAGGTAATGACGATACCGATAATTCGGGTACTGTTTCATACCTTGTAATTAAAGGTACAGGTGCTCAAATCAACGAAGAATCGCAATACAATGGTGTTTCCTGTTATGCCCTTGGATCGGGAACTACGCTTAATAACATTGCTGTAATCAACGGATCGGATGATGGTATCGAATTTTTTGGAGGAACCGTTTCGGTTACCAACATCTTTTTGCAAAACAACGAAGATGATGCTATCGACTGGACTGAAGGTTGGAGCGGAACAGTAAATAATGCTTACGTTGAGCACACAATCGAAGGTTTTTCAACGGTAATTGAAGGCGATAAAGACAACAACAATCCCAAAATTAACAACCTTACAGCGGTTTCTACAACTGGTGGTACTGCTTTGCAATTCAAAAAAGAGTCGGGAATGACCATCACCGGCTTATCGTTAAGTGGTTATTCAGTGTCTATCGATATGAAAGACAATGGCCCATTGGCAAACGTAATTATCGATGGCGAAGAGGCTGACCCAACAAAAAGCTACAATGCTCCTGCAACTGTTGATCCAACAGAGTGGACATGGATTGACGCAGAACTGGCAGAAGTTGTAGAATTGAGTGGGAATGTTGACTCGGATGTAACTCTTGATGCCGGTAAAACTTACCGTTTAACCGGTTCGTACATCGTTCAGGATGGTGCTTCGCTAACTATTCCTGCAGGAACGAAAATTCACGCCGATAACGGTGGAACTGATGTTTACATCGCAGTATTGATGGGTGGTCAGATCTTTATCAACGGTGAAGCAAACAATCCTGTAGTTATTTCTTCAGACCTTAGCCAGCCGGGCGACTGGGGTGGTTTAACAATCTGTGGAAAAGCAACAACTACTGCCGGCGTAAATGCAGAAGCCGAAGTTGGTGGATTTATTTACGGAGGAACCAGCGATACGGATAATTCAGGTTCGGTAACTAATCTTGTAATTCGTGGAACAGGTGCACAAATCAACGAAGAATCACAATACAACGGTGTTTCATTATATGCTGTGGGATCGGAAACTACGCTTGAAAACCTTGCTATTTTCGACGGATCTGACGACGGTATCGAATTCTTTGGTGGTACGGCAACGGTTACAAACATTTATGTTGAAAACTGCGAAGACGATGCAATCGACTGGACTGAAGGTTGGAGCGGTGGAATTACCAATACTTATGTATCGCACACTATCGCTGGTTTCTCAACTGTTTTCGAAGGCGATAAAGACAACAATAACCCCGTATTTACCAATGTAACTGCTATGTCGACAGTTGGCGGTACAGGGTTGCAGTTTAAAAAAGAATCGGGAGCTACAATTACTGGCTTGCACATGGAAGGTTATACTATCGATCTTGATATGAAAGACGCAGGTGCATTATCAAATGTACAAATTGATGGTGCCAATCCTGATGCTACTTTAATGGATGGCGAAACCAGCAAATACACACTAAATTCAGGTAAAGATTCAGATGCCATCGACATTTCAGGATGGACATGGATTAGCGCTGAGTTATAAAATCTTGTTAATGAATTTAAATGACAATCAAAAAGAGGTTATAAAAACATTGATAATGCAGTGTTTATTAAAGTCGGCCTAAAAACCGATTTTAAAAGCTCCGG
>NZ_JBFHGM010000407.1:0-3086 GCF_041583095.1 Draconibacterium sp. | reverse complement strand
TGTTTCTGGTAACCAGTTACGAGGTAATTTTTACCGGTGGGCCGGGTTACAGCGACAGTTTATCGGGCCTCATCTTTTTCCTGCTGGTAGGAAAATGGTACCAAAGCAAAACCTACGAAGCGCTTTCGTTCGACCGGAATTACAAATCGTATTTCCCGATTGCGGTTACCAAAATCAATAAACAAATTGAAGAGAGCATTCTGATTGAAAAGATTGAAGTGGATGATGAACTGATCATCCGCAACAAAGAGCTTGTTCCTGCCGATGCGGAACTGGTTGACGGAGAAGGCCGAATCGACTATAGTTTTGTTACCGGCGAATCGACACCTATTGTTAAAAAGCCCGGCGACTTTATTTACGCCGGCGGACGACAAATGGGTGGAATCATACGCATCAAGGTAAAAAAGGAGGTGAATCAAAGTCACCTCACCAAACTTTGGAACCAGGATAAATCGTACGAAAAACCCAGCGACTCATTAAAAACACTGTCCGACCGGATTAGCCAATATTTTACTTTGATTGTAATTGCCATCGCCATTTTCGGCTTTACTTTTTGGGCACTTCGGGGAGAATATCACACGGCTATTTTTGTTTTTACTGCC
Source organism: Draconibacterium sp. (assembly GCF_041583095.1). NCBI lineage: Bacteria > Pseudomonadati > Bacteroidota > Bacteroidia > Marinilabiliales > Prolixibacteraceae > Draconibacterium > Draconibacterium sp. Next base: position 2,484 of record NZ_JBFHGM010000407.1, on the reverse strand, counting down.
GTATTAATTGTTGCCTGTCCGTGTGCATTGGCGCTTTCCATTCCGTTTACCTTTGGAAACACCATGCGTATTTTTGGCAAGCGGGGACTATACATTAAAAACACTGATGTCATTGAAAAGCTTTCGCACATCAACAGCATCGTTTTTGATAAAACGGGCACTTTAACCCAGCCCAACCAAAACAAAGTGGTGTATTCAGGCACTGAACTTTCGGCAGCGGAAAAAGAAGCTGTTTTTTCGCTTACACGTCAATCGACACACCCGTTGAGTACTGCACTTTCGCAATCATTCAACGGATCGGCATACCATAATCCGGAGCATTTTGTAGAAGTTGCCGGTCGCGGAATTTTTGGGAAAGTAAACGACTTGAATCTGCGGATCGGGTCGGAAGAATATGTTTCGAACGCACCTACCACCGAAAAGAAAAAAACATCGGTTGTATATGTGGCCATAGAAGATGAACTGAAAGGCCATTTTACCATTAGCAACCGATACCGCTCAGGTTTTAGGAACGTATTAAGTTCGTTGAAACAAGGTTTTAACCTTTTTCTTATTTCGGGCGATAACGATGCTGAAGCTGAAAACCTCTCGTCATTTTTTGATCGTGAACACATGCTTTTCAACCAAAAACCCGGCGATAAAGCAGCGTTTATAAAATCGCAACAAGAGAAAGGAAATACGGTGCTTATGACCGGTGATGGACTAAACGATGCCGGCGCACTAATGCAAAGCGATGTAGCCTTAACCATTGCCGATAAAGTTTACCACTTCTCACCGGCCAGCGACGCCGTTCTGGAAGCCGAACAATTTAATCAGCTGGCTAATTTTATCCGCTTCACCAAAACTTCGCTGAAGATCGTAAAACTCAGCTTCATTATTTCATTTTGCTACAATATTATCGGAATTGCCTTTGCCCTCAGCGGAAATCTTTCGCCGGTGGTAGCGGCCATTTTAATGCCCATTTCATCGGTTTCGGTAGTTGCTTTTGCAACTTTTGCAACACGCCTGGCCGGTAGAATTAAATTGCGCAAAATCCTGGCATAAGGCTTCAAAACAAGTAGCTGATAAATAACGAGGCAAACTAAACTTGGCGATTAACAATAAAATCTGCCAACTCTTTTTATTTTTATAGGGTAAAACTATAAACCGAATGATTAACAACAAAAAAGTGGTGGTGGTTCTTCCTGCCTACAATGCTGCCAAAACACTTGAAATTACCTATAAGGAAATTGATTTCAATATTGTTGACGACGTAATTCTGGTAGATGATATGAGCAACGACGACACCGTTGAAGTTGGTAAAAAACTCGGTATTAAACACATTGTGGTTCACGAGCAAAACAAAGGTTATGGCGGAAACCAAAAATCGTGTTACAACAAAGCACTGGAAATTGGAGCTGATATTGTAATTATGCTTCACCCGGATTATCAGTACACCCCAAAGTTAATTCCCGCGATGGCTAATTTGATTGGGAATGAATTATACCATGTAGTTTTGGGGTCAAGGATTTTAGGAACGGGAGCCCTAAAAGGCGGCATGCCTTTGATCAAATACATTGCCAACCGCTTCCTTACTTTTATTGAGAATATTCTTCTTAATGCAAAACTTTCAGAATATCACACCGGTTACCGGGCATTTTCGCGCGAAATACTGGAAACGATAAACTACAATGCCAATTCCGATAATTTTGTATTCGATAACCAAATGCTGGCCCAGGCCTGGTATGCCGGTTACGAAATTGCCGAAATCACCTGCCCTACGAAATATTTCGCTGATGCTTCATCAATCAGCATTAAAAACAGTACGATTTATGCCATTGGTGTGTTAAGAACCGCGTGCCAATATCGTTTGCAAAAGTGGGGTTTGCTTAAGAACAAAATTTTTAATCATAAGTAGCAAGAGAAAATGAGAATTTTTGATCTTGGATTTCTTGATAGTCCGTCAGAAAACAGATTTGTAGCAACTTTATACAAGGTTTTGATTGTGGTTCTGTTTGCTTTTATCCTTCAGTCTGCATTTTTAAGGAATATGCAGAACTATACTGATCATGATGACAATCCATATAATGCAGGGGCCAAGGTAACAGCCGAAGAAGGACTAATTCCCTACAAAGATTATCGGTTGATACACATGCCCTACTATGTTTTTACATACGCCTTAATTCTTGAGTTTACACCATCGCTTACATTAAGTGCAAGAATTATTAGCCTGGCATCGTTTTTTACTATGCTTGTACTTATTTTTTATTCTATACAAAACTCACTAAATCGTAAAAACCAAATATTCAGATTCATTGTTGGAGCTTCTGCTCTATTATTTATAATGTACAATCCTTTTGTACAATATGCCTTTGCACGATTTACCTACGACTTCCCATTATTGCTTTCAATGCTGTCATTTTTAGTGCTTACATCAACCGACAGAAGCAGACGTCTATCGATAAAAGCAGCAATTAGTGGATTGTTGTTGGGAGTTGCAGTTGG
>NZ_JBFHGM010000406.1:0-3095 GCF_041583095.1 Draconibacterium sp. | reverse complement strand
TAAGGAAAAGGAATTATTTCTGCTTTACTACAAAAAGCACACTGGGAAACCGTGCATTTCATACGACGACTCGGTAAAAACTGCACTGTGCTACGGCTGGATCGACGGCTTGGTAAACCGTATCGACGATGAATGTTATACACGGCGGTTCACGCCACGAAAAGAAAACAGCATATGGTCGGAGTTAAACAAAAAACGTGTGACCGAATTATTACAAGAAGGCAAAATGAAAGCTCCGGGTTTAAAACTTGTAGAAGCCGCCAAACAAAACGGACATTGGAAAAAGGGTTATTCTCATCTTAAGATTAGCCATACAATATCTGATGAGTTTAAAACAGCTTTAAACCGAAATCCTGAAGCTAAAGTATTTTTCGAGTCGCTGGCAACAAATCATAAAAACCAGTTTACTAGCTGGATTAACATGGCCAAACGTGACGAGACAAAAGAAAAGCGGATTAAGGAATCGATACAAGTTTTAAAATCAGGGAAAAAACTTGGTTTAAAGTAAACTCTCTGCGGTTTTACGGTATAACTCACAACAAAGTAAACACCATCCAGGAAAAAAAGAAAGGCGTACATATTGGCATGCACACCTTTCCTCTGCTTACAATATTCTTAGCAGAGATCCTGCCAATGGTTAAAAATATCAGGAAATCATTTTATTAAAAATATCCAGTTGCTCTTTCATTGCAGAAATTCGATCGGCCGGAGAAGTACGGGCTTCCAGCAATATCCATCCATCGTATTTCATGTCCACAAATAAATCCATGAGCTGCTGATAAGGATAGTCGCCTACATTGAGTTCGCGAATGTGCACTGTATCGCCAAAGTATTTTTTCACCGAATTAAAGTTGGCTTCCAGTCCCGGTGGCAGTAAATCCTGTTCGTTACAATTCCAGCACATTTTTACGCTTTTTTCAGTCACCTGATCAAAAATGGCTTTCATGTTTGGTATTTCCTGCGAAACATTACCATGCACTTCAACGCGAATTACCTGCCCCAAATCTTTAGCAGCTTTACCACACTCGTTTAAAGCAGCTGCAATTTGCGAAATGGTTTTTTCTCGTGGTACTTCGGTTGGAATGCCGTTTGGTTTCACTTTTACACCGGTGGCACCAATATCGGCACACAATTTCAGGTATTCAATGGTATCCTGAATATTCTTTTTTACAAGGCCCTGATCAACGTGGTGATAATCGAAGTTTGCCCCGTAGCCAACACAAGTTACCGGACTGTCGGCAAACCGTTTTTTAACTTCTAGCCGCTCTTTCTGGCTCAACACTGTTTCTACTCCGTGGGCATGTTCCGTACGAAGTTCGACACCCATATAACCTGTTTTTTCGCAATTCGCAATTAAGGTTGGTAAATCCCAGTCTTTTCCCCACTGGTAGGTTACCAAACCCAGTTTCATTTTCGATTTGCGCAACATGGCCTGAGCCGCCATTGGATCAACCAAACTCAGTCCGGCGCCGGCAATAAAACTATTCTGTATAAATTTTCTTCGCGATTTATTCATCACTTTAATTTTTAAGGATGCCCATTATTTTCCGGCATATTCATCTGCCAGTTTATTTATTTCTTCATCGCTTAAATCGGCGGCAGCAACCACCAGCCGGTATTTAAACGTAACCGAGTCGCCTTTATTCAGGCTGAAGTTCAATTCTTTTTCGCCATTTGAGAATATTTTCTGTCCCAGCGTATTGGCAGCAAACAAACCATAGTCGCGCGCATGCCAATAGGTAGGGTATCCCACATTTTTAGGATGATCGATAATAACCAATGAAACAGGTTCGCCCTTAATTTCGCTCGACAATTTCATCCATCGGCAGCGGGTGCCCCATACTTCTCCGCCTTCAACACCTTCTGCACTTCGGTAATTGCCTTTCACATAGGTGTTATCCATGTTTTTCACTTCGGTAACTACACCGTGAGAATCCATTAATTTGGTTGGTTTGTCACTTGGCAACTCCAGTTCGCGAGCCACACGAATGGCAAACATTCCCTCTTTGTTGTCGGTAAATTTCACCTCATCGATAAGTGCTTTTAAAGTGGTTGTACGGTCGATTATGCGTATGTTTTTTTTCGCCGTAAATGTGAATTTTGTATCGTCGGAAAGCATAGCCGTATTATCAGGAGATTTCCACACTGATTCAGTTTCCAGAACTGCTTTTCCTTTTCCACCTTTGGCTTTCGTTAATGATTGATGGGAAATAACACCATAATCCACCTTTTTATAAGCAGGAATGGCTTCAGAATTGTTCCAGAAATCGAGCCCGTTAACATCGCCGTAATTCAGCCATATTCCTACGTGGTGCGGATGATCTGTCCGATCACCTTCCTTGTTTATAAGAGGGAAACTGCGTGTTAGCATATTTCCGGCAGGCGACATTACAGGCCACAACACCGGTTTCATAATATTGTCAGGATAGATGTATGACGTGAACAACTTTCCATCGATGTTTACATCTATTTTTTTTGCGGCCTCGTCAACTTTAAAATCAATGGTTTGTTGCGAATAACAATTACTAAACAGGAGTAAGGAGCCAGCTGTAATTGCCATTATCAGTAGCGTTTTAAATTTCATAGTTTTGGTATTTATATGGCTGGAAATGCGATGTAACCTCGCTTGGCTTACATCGCATTTTGCTCAAGTTCAATTGATTAATTCAAATATAAAAGGGAAATTGCTACACCATATTTGGAACAACATAACCTTCCCTGTAATTCCGTGTAAGCATTTCATCTGCTTCCGGATCATTAACAAACTGTTCGGCATGAGGATTAAATGTCAGTACTTTACCCAAACGATAAGCAATGTTACCCAAATGCGCCAACCCGGAAGACAGGTGTGCTGTTTCAACCGGTGCATTTAAAAGGGTTTTGTCGTGGGCACGAACAGCTTCAATAAAATTAGCAAAGTGCCCGTCGGTACCGCCGGCTCCCCTATCCATTCCGGTTGCTGCAACACCACCATCGTCGCCTGATTTTCCGGGTTCCCTATTGCGTCCCAAGTACGATTTGTATTTATCGTAACCATCTACTACAATAATTCCTTTTTCGCCATAGAAAATATTACCAACAGTTGCACCTTCTTC
>NZ_JBFHGM010000405.1:0-3099 GCF_041583095.1 Draconibacterium sp. | reverse complement strand
TGACTGGAAATAATGAAGATACAATCAGGGATAATCCTGCCAGTTCTCTGGAATTGGCTGAATTTATTCAAAACTATGGTACTTGTATCAATGAGAATCTGGAGCAATTATGGCGAAGGATTGTATTCAATATTGCTATTTCGAACACGGATGATCACTTGCGAAACCATGGTTTTATTTTAACGGATAAAGGGTGGGTTTTGTCACCTGCTTATGATATAAATCCCTCGATAGATAAAGATGGTCTGGCCTTGAATATCGACATGGACAACAACGCTTTGGATTTTGATCTGGCAAAAAGTGTAGGTCAGTTTTTCCGCCTGGAAAACAAACAAATGGATCGGATTATCGAAGAAGTTACAACCCCGGTAAAAGAATGGCGTAAACTGGCGAAGAAAATAGGAATTTCCAATAACGATCAGGAATTAATGGCCAAAGCATTTCGTGTATAATTTGCCGGTTATTATCTTATTAAGTAGTTCTCCAATGCATTGGCCCATCATTCCGGCATGCTGAAACAGCTCTGTTTATGATTCTCAGGTAGTCGTTTTCCATGCGATATACCGGAAAGAAGAGCCTTATGCACCCCACGGCAAGAGCAGGAAATTCCGGTCAGCTTTACTCAATTCCTCCCAAATCTTCCTTTTACCCGCCCCGTATTTTCGTCCGCCCATTATCCGTCCCTATGCGAAAACCCGGAGTCAGGTTCCAGTCAGTCCTTCTCTTTTCGCAAAGCATCCCTACATTCCTGCACTTACCTTTGGCCAGCGCTTGTTTATTATTTTAAAGGTATATCAAAGGTATTTCTCCTGTGCCCCGGCCCATTCCCCTGACGGGCTTCAACGCTCCCTAAACCCGTTCGCTCACTCACGGGAAACGGTCGCTGGTTTTGCCCTTACAGTGAAAAGAGCCTACAGGCACCGCACGGAAAGAGCCATCCTTTTGTTTCACTACAGTCCTGCACTTTCCTGTAGCCTACCCACATATGTAATTTAATGATTATTCGTTTTTAAAAGGTTGAAAACAAAAAAAAGACGCCCAAAGATCGCCAGCCTCCGCCAAAGCCCACTCCCGGAAAACCGCAAGGCTAAATAAATGTCCCGTTTTATTTATTGAAAAGCTAAATCTATAATTTTGATAGTTACGGGACAGCCTTGCCGTTTATCCACGGCTGGCAGTCCCCGGGCTTTCTTCTCTTTTTTTTCTTTTTTTCTCTTCTTTTGGGGATTATTTTATTTTACCAAATAAAATTAAAACAGCCTGTTTTATATCGAAATCTAGCTTATTCAGGATCGTTACTAATCTAAACCATACACCTACGCCTAAATTTAATGATATCGAGGAAGTTTATTTAACCATATAAAAAATACACGTGTATTTAGGTGTTTTTTTTCTCCAGCCGCTCTGTTGAATTTTGCCAACAGTTTCAACAGAAAAAATACAAATCATGTTTGGCTTAGATGAAATCACCTGGAAAGAATTTATTCAGTTTTTAGTTTTTCTATTAATTGCCTGGTATACACTGGTACTCTTGGTAGCCTGGATTAAAAGCCGGGAAAAACAAAATAGCCTGTTCGAAGAAGGACATCCAACAAAAATGTCCGTTTCGGAAGGGATTGAACCTATTCATGTTGCTTCCTCGAACTTTCCCTCAAAGCTGATTTCCACAATCTCCGAAAATTCCATTCCGCTGGAAGTAAGTGTCTACGAAGAGACCGGCTCGGATGACGGAATTCATATTGATTACCTGCTTAACGAGTTAACAGGAAGACTTGAAAAATTGCTTCCAGAGATTCAATATCAATAATAACATTTAATCAAAAAAAATTATGAGAAAACAATTGCAGGCGATTTATCGCAGGGGCATGGCAGTTATGGCTATGCTGGTTTTGGGAGTGTATAACGTAATGGCGCAAAGCTCGGCCGGGATTGATCAGGCAACCACAGAAGTAAATTCATACGTGGATCCGGTTGCTAACCTTATAATTGCTATCGGGGCAGTAGTGGGACTAATCGGTGGAGTGCGTGTGTACATCAAATGGCAGAGTGGGGACCAGGATACCCAAAAGGCCATAATGGGATGGTTTGGCGCCTGTCTCTTCCTGATTCTGGTTGGCGTAGTAATCCGCTCATTCTTTGCATAAAAAATTATCGGTGGGGAGACCGGACAGTGTGACTAAGTAGGTATTGAGGGACGATCCTGTATCGTTCCTCAATCTTCCCTAACCTTTTAAATCAACGGATAACAATGAAAACTTACACCATTCAAAAGATCGATACCAACCTTTACATCAAAGGATTCTCTGGTCAGCTGGTTTACCTGGCGCTTTACGGTATACTGATTACGTTGATTGTATTTGTAGTGCTCTACATCGCAGCCGGAACTTTTATCTCGGTTGCTGTTTGTGTACCGGCCTTTTTTGCCTGGCTGTATCGCTTAAACCGGATCCAGAAAAACTATGGACACCGGGGCTGGCATAAAAAACGAATTGCCCGTCAACTCCCGGAATTTATTACCATCAAACAACGCATTTATCAGCAATAATATGAGAGTAAAACCAATACAAATCAGTCTGCCTGTTCTGGGTTTTGACGGAGATATCCTGATCTCCAACAATCTGGATATGGGATTTGGAATGCGACTTTTTCTGCCGGAGCTGCTGTCCTGCAGTACAGAAAAATTATACCTGCTGCACGATACCTTTCAACGGGCTATAAACATCCTTCCGGAAAATTCCCTGCTACACAAACAGGACTTCTTCTTTACCGAAGGATTTTGCACCGACCGCAATACTACATTGAAACAGGTACGCAGTTTAAGTGGAAACTATCTGGATCATTTTCAGGGAAGAAACTATTTGAAACATGAATGCTACCTCTATGTAAGCCTGTTGAATACCGGTTTATTGAAAAACTACCTGGGATCTTCGCTGATCTTTTCACGCAAAGCAAGGCTGGAAGAAGCCCGGTTGCAGGAAAAGATCCGGGAACTGCAGACCAACCTTTCTTCGATATTCCGGCAAAGTGGAATAGAAAGTATACCGGTAACCAGAGAACAAGCCATGGGAACAGCCTCCGAAATCGGGCTGATTGAACGTT
>NZ_JBFHGM010000404.1:0-3105 GCF_041583095.1 Draconibacterium sp. | reverse complement strand
GTAGCATGACCGCAAAGATCAACCTCGGCCTCAGGAGTAAACCAGCGGATATGGTAACAGTCGTCTTTTTTTATAAAAAATGCTGTTTCCGAAAGGTTGTTTTCCATGGCCAGTTTTTGCATAATATCATCCGGAAGCCACTCATCATTCAGTGGAATAACGGCTGCAGGGTTTCCTTCAAAGATTTTCTCAGCGAAGGCATCAACCTGGTATACTGTTAGGTTCATAGAGTAACTAATTAAGTTGCAAGGCAAAGTTAAACGATTCGTTACGATAGTTCATATCAAACACGCTACACACCAAAGTTTTAATGTTGCTTAAACATTACATTATGTAATAAAATGAATATGTTGCTGTGTTTTAGAATTTTACCGTAAGTTTTAAGTTGAACTTTCTTGACGTAAGATAATTCGGAACCGCATACTGGTCGCCATAAATACTCGATACCCAGAAATAGGAGATGGTATTGTTGATATCCAGCAGATTAAATACTTCGAGGCTTAGCCATAAATCGGTAATATGCCTGAAAAAAGGGCTGTCGGAGCGGTTTGCCCGGCTAATGAATACTTTTGAGAATCCAAGGTCGATACGTCGGTAAGGCGGCATACGAAATACATCCTGGTAACGCTCGCCATTTGGAGGTCCGGTGGGCAGGCGTGCCCCATAAAAACCCGACAGTTGCATTTTGTATGTTGGATTACCCGGTAAATAATCCTGGAAAAATAAGCTGAAATTCATCCACTGGTCAGTAGGGCGGGGAATCATTCCATGTCCGTCGCCTTTTATATCTTCTTCGGTTTGCAGGAACGATAAACTTGCCCATGATTGTAATCCGCTCACAAACTCGCCGTTAATTTTAAAGTCTATTCCGGTGGCATAACCTGTTGCTTCCTCTTCGGCCAGGTAACGTATACGAACATTATCTATCTGATAAGGAATCAGGCGGTTCATGTGTTTGTAGTAGGCCTCGGAAGTAAAACGAAACGGTCGGTCCCAGGCTGTAAACAACAGATCGGTTCCACCAACAACCTGAAACGAACGTTGCGCTTTTGAGTCGTAATTGATATATCCATCGCTTTGTTTCAGCTCCTTAAAAAAGGGCGACTGATGATACCATCCTGCCGACAAGCGGAACGACATTTTTTTCTCCCATTCGGGGAAGTAGCTTAATGTGGCGCGCGGACTCACCAGTAATTCATTGTTAAAATCCCAGAAATTAAATCGCACCCCGCCTGTTAAATACAAATCGCCGCTTGCTGTGGGCATGCTCCAACTGTCCTGAAAATAGCCGGTTATCCGGTTCGAGCTAATTTTGTTTTTGGCATTAAGCGTATAAAATAATTTTACTTCATTATCAGAATAAGGGATCGAGTAACCCGCAGAATCTCGGTAGATCCATTCGTTTAATTCGTCGTTTATTTTTTCGTGCTGAAATTTGATTCCCCAGTTTAACAAGTGCTTCTCAGAGTTATAAGCTCCTTTGTGCGAGAAACTGTAAACTGTTGCATCCAGGCTGTTACGGGCATGATTGATAAAGGTGCCAACTCCCAAATTTAATGTACTGTCGCCAAATTCGTCCGAGCCCATATTTCTTTCCAGCTGATTTAAATAATATTGTCCTTGTATATCGTAAGTTTCTTTTTCGCGGGCATGGTAGGCCGATGCAATAAATTTCAGGTTTAGGTTGGCATTGGGGTGATAGTTAGCGGTTAACGCTCCCAGGTAGGTTTGAAAATCATCCTGTTCCTGTCCGTCGAAATATATTTTGGTGTTGAACGGATTTTGCCACGTTCCAAAAGTCGTTTCGCGGGTTTGAGGAATAAAATTGTATTGGTTTTGTGCTACGTTACCCAAAAACGATAGATCGAATTTCTCGTTAAACTGGTAAGTTATATAGGTCTGAAAATCGAGAAAGCGAGGATCGTATTCACCCTGTTCATCTAAAGTCCCAAGTATGTAACGGTTGGTTTTGTAACGAATTCCGGAAATATGCGAAAGTTTTCCCTTTAGCGCTACGTCTTCAAAATGCGCCGAAGCACCAAGCATACTAACTGATGCCGATCCGCTAAAATCGCTTGGCCTGCGGTATTTTATATCGAGTACCGACGACATTTTATCGCCGTATTTGGCATTAAAACCACCTGCCGAAAAATCGATGGTAGATACCATGTCGCTGTTTATAAAGCTCAGTCCTTCCTGTTGCCCTGAGCGAATCAGGAAAGGCCGGTAAACCTCAACATCGTTCACATAAACCAGGTTTTCGTCGAAATTACCACCACGAACGGTGTATTGCGAGCTTAACTCGTTATTTGACGACACGCCGGGCAATGTTTTTAGTCCGGCTTCAATACCTCCCGAAGCACTCGAAATGGAGTTGATAATTTTTGGATCGAGACTAACAATACTTCCTCCGTTGCGTCGCTGTTCCTTAACGATTATCTCTGCCAGTTCCAGGTTGGCTTCCGGCATGGTAATCTGTTTGATAATCGTTTCTTCGTGATTGGCATAAACTGAATCCTGAAAAGTTTGATAGCCCAGCGATGAAAAAATTATCGTGAGCTGTTTGCGGGCCGGAATACGAAGCAGAAATTCGCCATCGGCATTTGTTGTGGTTCCAAGGGTTGGATATTCTTTTAATACCACATTTACCATATCGATCGGAACACCGTCCTGATCAGAGATAACTCCTTTTAACGTTGCATTATTACTTTGTGCAAAAGCAACGATTTGAGCTAGCAGTAATAGAAATAGAGTGGTTAAGTTTTTCATCATTAACACAAAGCTATGCAAAGGTGTTTTATAATCAACATTTTATTGTTCAATAAATTGTGCTGCCGGGATAATTTATTTTCAATGCAGAGCTGTTCATTTTGTTATTCCCGGCCAGTCATCTGTTCTGAAAGGATTCGCGGGCAGTAACTCCAGGTTATACAGGTTTAAATCATCGGGATTATCGGCCCAGCCAAAACGTACTGCCACCGGATTGGTAACCGCATACGAATAAACAACCACCGTGTTTTTATTGATGACCTCTGCCTTTGCCCAATAAAACTGACGATCGGCACCCGCAATTGAAAATGCTTTTACATAGCCGTATTTGTCTTT
>NZ_JBFHGM010000403.1:0-3129 GCF_041583095.1 Draconibacterium sp. | reverse complement strand
TGCCTGCGACATCAAACGTGCCTGAAGTCCCATTTTTGAGTCTCCCATTTCGCCTTCCAGTTCGGCTTTTGGAGTTAATGCAGCAACCGAGTCGATTACAACAATATCCAGCGCTCCTGAACGGATCAGGTTATCGGTAATTTCCAAAGCCTGTTCACCGTTATCGGGTTGCGAAATTAAAAGTTCATCAATATCAACACCCAGTTTACGGGCGTAGTACGGATCGAAAGCATGCTCGGCATCTACAATTGCGGCAATTCCACCGGCTTTTTGAGCTTCGGCAATGGCATGAATAGCCAGCGTTGTTTTACCCGACGATTCAGGACCGTAAATCTCAATTACACGGCCTTTCGGGAAACCACCAACTCCTAATGCTACGTCAAGCGCAATCGATCCTGACGAAATAGCAGGAACATCTTCGTCGGCGCGATCGCCCATGCGCATAATGGAACCTTTACCATAGCTCTTTTCAATTTTATCCATTGTCAGCTGAAGCGCTTTCAGCTTCTCCTTGTTCATTTGAGCTCTCTCCTCTTTTGTCATGTTCAGAATAGGTTATAGATTTAACGATTCAACAATCTGATTTGTGTGATCTTTTGTATTTACTTTTTCGAAAATTTCGGCGATTACGCCATTTTCATCAATAACAAAGGTTTTTCGTAAAACGCCCAAGTATTCTTTGCCATACATTTTTTTCAGTCCCCAGGCGCCGTAAGCTTCCAGAATTTCTTTTCCAGTATCGGCAATCAGGTTGAATTTGAACCCAAATTTATCGATAAATTTCTGATGCGATTTTTCACTGTCGGGGCTTACTCCCATTACATCAAAACCTTTTTCCAACCACGCGTCGTAGTTGTCGTTTAAGTTACATGATTCGGCCGTGCAACCGGGAGTATTGTCTTTCGGATAGAAATAAAGGATCAGTTTTTTTCCGGCAAAATCTTTAAGAGCGATCTTCTCTCCATTTTGATTTTTACCTTCAAAATCCGGTGCCTTATCTCCAACTTTTAAATCTGCCATGTCTTACGAATTATTCAATTTTACAAATATAGTTTAATAAATGATAAATCTCAGCTCAATTCTGTATCTTAGCTGCTACTTCAGTTTAATTTAATCTCTAAAAAAAAATTGATTTTTTGTAGCTTTACAAACATAAAACAGAACTGGTTTTCATATGATTTTTAGAAAGGTTTTAGCACTACTAACAATATTATCTATTTTTTTGTTTGCTTCCGACAGCGTTTTTGGAGCTAGCCAGGAAAATCCGTTATCGCAAGCCATTCGTCTATACGAAGAAGGCGATTTTGCCGAGGCTGAATTGATTCTGAAAAAGCTGCTGGATGAAAATCCCGACCACCTGATGGTTAATTACTATTATGGGGCCTGCCGTACCGAAAACGGGCATTACGGAACCAACGAAATCATTTACCTGCTGAACGGCAGTCTGGGCGAAGCGCCTTTAAAGACAAACTTTTATATTGGTGTTCAGTACCACGCCCAAAACCGTTTTCAGGAAGCATTAAATTACTATAAATTATTCAGTAATAAAACCGATGAGGCAACGGCACAGGAAGTTGGACTTGCAGAAAAAATGGAGCTATGCATAGAACAAATAAATCCTTTTGAGCAAAATAACAAAACAGAAAAAGTAGCAGAAACTGCAGCAAGCGATGTTATGCCGGCAGCCGTTCCGCGTAAAACAGAACCGGAACCTTTTAACCCGGTTATTGGCGATATGGTTATCGCTGCTGACATTTCGGATTCAACAGAGATTATTGCTGCACACGATTCGGTTTTGATGGACTCAACCATTGCAGATTCAATCATTCCTGATCCGGTAGTTATTGAGGGACCAACCGAAGTTGAGATTTTACCGGAGCCGATAAATTTTGTAGTGAATGCAGAGATTACTTATCCCGACACTACGTTTTTCAAAACAAAAAAAGGTTTAAAACTATATACCGAAGGAACTGCGAAACAGGAAGAGCTGGAGCAAACGATAAGCAATACAGATATACTGCGAAAACAATACGGTGCCACAACATCGTACACCGAACGACAAACACTGGGAAAACAAATTCTCGATAACGAAACAAGTATTTTTCAGCTACGTGCAACTGCGGAAGAATTGCTGTTAAAATCGCAACAGGAAGAAAATTCGTTCTGGCAAAACGCTTCATTAGAAGAAATACAGGCATTCCGCAAACAGGCCGATGAGTATTTAGCGGCTTACAAATCTCAGTTAGTCCCGAAAAAACCGGATTCGATTATACTGGTGGCGCCATCAGTTGCACCGATAACAAGAACAACAAGTAGCAAAACCGAAGAAACAACAGAAGATGAACTGATTTATAAAATACAGTTGGGCGCCTATAGCCGTGGATTACCACCCTATGTAAAACGATTATTCGACAAGTTATCCTATATTCGTAAAATTGAGAATTACACCGACGAAAAAGGCATTGTGGTATACACTACAGGAAACCTTACAAACTACGACGATGCAGTAAAAATGCAGGAACAAGTGCGTAGAGAAGGTGTAGAAGATGCCTATGTTGTGCCGTATTTTAACAGAAAAAGAATAACTTTGAGTGAAGCTAAAGAAATTGCAAACGACAAATGACGCAGAAAGAGACAAAAAAGATCCCAAAAGGGGATTTCAGAGAAGGAGTTGTTGAAGAGAATTTCCTGACTTTGCACAACGACGATGTGCACACATTCGATTATGTTATTGATGCTTTGATTGACATTTGCAAACATGGTTACGAGCAGGCTACACAATGTACAATGCTGGTGCATTACAAAGGCAAATGCGATGTAAAAAAAGGAGCTTTTGATGCACTAAAGCCACTGAAAGATGCATTGATCGAACGTGAATTAAACGCAACTATTGATTAAAACATATGAGCATTCTTGCTATTATTTTGCTTATTCTTCTCGGCCTGCTACTATTGCTTATCGAGTTTGCAGTGATCCCGGGAGTTACCATCGCCGGAATTGGCGGTTTTCTTCTTTTAGGAGGAGCAGTGTATGTGGCATTTGCCGAATACGGAACACTTGTCGGTTTTATTACACTGGCCACAGTCCTTATTCTTGCACCTGCTATGATTTACTACTTTTTTAAATCGC
>NZ_JBFHGM010000402.1:0-3166 GCF_041583095.1 Draconibacterium sp. | reverse complement strand
TCGGGTTACGCCGACGAATTGGAGTTTGAAATTACCCGTGGCGATATTCCGCTGTACAGTGTTGATGTGTCGTACATGATTGACGACCATACTGGTTTTATAAAAATTAGCCGTTTTTCGAATGCCACCTACCGCGAGTTTATGGAGGGAATGCTGAAACTGAAAGATGCCGGTGCCGAGAAGGTGATTATCGATTTAAGAAGCAACCCCGGTGGGGCACTGGTTGGCGTGTTGCAAATGGTTGACGAATTTCTGGAAAAAGGAGAGCCAATTTTGTACACCGAAGGCCTTCATCAGCAACGAAAAACCTACAATGCTTCGGCAAAAGCAACTTTCTCCGACATCGGCGTTTATGTAATGATCGACGAGTTTTCGGCTTCGGCAAGCGAGATTTTTGCCGGCGCCATGCAGGATAACGACCGTGGATTTGTAATCGGGCGCCGTTCGTTCGGAAAAGGACTGGTACAAGAGCAAATTCCATTGATGGACGGATCGGCATTGCGCTTAACAGTGGCGCGTTTTTACACACCCAGCGGACGCTGTATTCAAAGTTCGTACGAAGATGGCAACGACGAGTATTACGATCATATTTACGAGCGTTTTCACAATATGGAGCAGTTGGTAGCCGACAGCATTCATTTTGTTGATTCGTTGCGCTACGAAACCAAAGGCGGACGCGTGGTTTACGGTGGTGGCGGTATTATGCCCGACTTTTTTGTGCCGGTTGATACCACAGGAAATTCAGAGTATTTCAACCAGATTTACCGCAAAGGACTGATTTATTCGTTTGCTTATGCTTACGCTGATTCGCACCGCGGGGAGCTTTCGAATTTCACCTCAGCCGGCGAGCTCGAGAATTATATGGACCAACACAACGCCATGAACGAATTTATTGCCTATGCCGAAGAGAAGGGCGTGAAACGAAATGCCGAAGGTTTAAAGATATCGGGGAAGGTGATTAACACGCAAATGAAAGCTTATGTTGCCCGGAATATCATGGGCGAAGAAGGTTTTTACCCCATTATCAAACAAATTGATAAAACGCTGTTGCGCGCCATCGAAGTGTCGCAGCAAAACCTGATGGTGCAGAATGTGGTGGCTACCGATTCGGTGGTTTCAGTGTTGCAATAAGATAATTTACCCGCAGGTATAGAAAGATCCGGGCCGTATTATCTGAAAAGATAAACGACCCGGATTTTTTTTGAAAGACTATTTTGAATTACGTCGCCCCGGGCTATAATAAAACGCACTTTCAGCGCTCTTTTTATTATTTTAATCCGACAGCAAATATGTTATAGGGCTGAAAGTCCGTAGTAATTTAGCCCCGGGCAAACGCACCGCCGTATGGCTGGAAGTGTCGCCCGGGGCTAATGTTAAGCATTATTAAAGGCGCAAATGCAAAAGCATATTGAAAATGAAACGTGCCATGCGCCTCATATAGAGACCCCTTTTTAGAAAATTAAGCGTAAAATATTTGCGTACAAAGGGTAGATATCCCGAAGGGATAAAACATGATTAAGCTCGTGTGAAAACCAGGAGCGGGTTTTATAAGGCTCCAAGGTGGTGGAAGGTAATAAGGTAATGAGGTTTTGGGATAGATCAGGTGCAAAGGCTACTAAGGTTTTGGTTGAAGAATAAGGTTTTTGTTTACCATGTAAGAATGAACGGCTTTTTGGTTCCGGAACTTGATTGCAATACGTAAAACCTTGTCTGTAAGGAATAAACCTTAGTAGTAAGGTTTTAAAATAGAAATCAAACCTTATTACCTTATTGGCAAAACAAAAACCACTTCTTTTAGCGTGAAATGGCTGTCAGGAGAGCTGTTTTTCGGAAAATAATTGATGAAATGGTACTGAATGCTAAAAAGTATGCATTGATATTTAAAGAAAACGAACTGTTTCCTAAAAAGTACAAAGTTATATTCAATGAAACTGCGGTGTATCCTAAAAAGTATAGGTTTATATTTAATGAAATTGCGCGGTATCCTAAAAAATAATGATCGATATTTAATGAAACTGTGCAGTATCCTAAAAACAATTAATTGATATTTTAGGAAACACCGCAGTATTATTAAGAGTAATTGGAATAAATGTATTAACTTACAGAGGTATAACAGTTTGTTTAAAGAGAATTAAGTAATGGCTATAAACAATCTTACACCGATTACTCCCGAATTGCTTTACGATGGTTTGGTTGAAAAACTTCCGGATAAAAAGTCGAGAATGACAGAATTTATCCGCGAAAACAAAAGCAGCGGAAATAACTATATGGATTTATTTGCCCAAACGGTTCGCGTTTACGGAAAGCGCGACGTGGCAGACTATGGCGAACTGTTAGGTGTAAATTACAGGCATTTGGATGGTGCTGTACGATGGATGTCGGGGATGGGAGTGCACGCCTGGATGACTGAATACCTGCGCCTGGTAGCGTGCGATTTGGTAGAGCACACCGATTTTAGTTTTAAGGAAATTGGTAAGATTATGGGCTTTTCGCAAAGCAGCTTTTCGCAGTTTTTCAGAGCCTATCAGAAAATGCAGGCCTGGGAATACCGGAACCTTAAACAGCATGGGCGAAAAAGAAGGTATTTTCGGCGATGATGGTTGGTCATTGGTCACTGGTCATTAGTCATTGGTCACTGGTCATTAGTCATTGGTCACTAGTCATTGGACATTAGTCAAAAGGAAGGTGATGAGAAAACAGTATCTGGTATTGAGTATTCAGTACTGAGTATTGAGTAACCAGTAATCAGTAACCAGTATCCAGCATCAAAAATCTAATATCCGATAATCAATTTCGAATATTCAATATCCAATATCCAACGATCGAGCATCGAGTATCCAGTATCGGGCATCCAGCATCCAGTTGAGCGAAGCGAAATCCCGACCGGAAGCGTCGGGGTAACAGATTTCTCGCTGCGCTCGAAATGACAGCATCTCGTCACTCTTATCTCGTAACTAGTGTCTTCTAATTCTATTTCGATATTTCCAACATTCGTTGAATCGGAATCCGGGCTTTTTCAATTACGTCTTGTGGAAGTGTAACCTCCGGCTGTTCGTGTTTTAAGCAGATGTACAGCTTTTGCAGGCTGTTTAGCTTCATGTACTCGCAGTCGTTGCAGGCGCACGTTGAATCGTTCGATGGTGCCGGAATAAATACCTTATCCGGA
>NZ_JBFHGM010000401.1:0-3194 GCF_041583095.1 Draconibacterium sp. | reverse complement strand
TATATTATCGTCGCCATAAACCAACTTATCAAATGCCACCATTGCCAAATAATCAGGATTGGCTTCGTTGCGTTTTACATTGTTTATCATTCGCGATTTTACCAGTTCAAACTGCTCCTCATCCCAACGCGGCTGCAATAATATCTCTTCAACAAGTGCAAGCGTTTTTTCATAGTTCCGGGTGAGACTATTTACATAAACCGAAATATTTTCAGTACCGGCTCGAACACTGATATTAGCACCAAGCAAATCGATTTCTTCTTCCAGTTCTTCGGGCGTTTTTGTTGCCGTACCTTCCATTAACATACTGGCCATAAAACTTGCCACCCCGGCTTTATCTGTTGGAGCCAGGATATGACCGCCGTCCAAAACTATCGAATATTGAACCAAAGGCAATTCGTTTTGCTCGATACCATAAACTTTAATGCCGTTTGCTGTTTCATCAGTCCAAACCTCTGGTACCGAAATTTCAGGATCGGGTCCTTTTGCAGGTTCCACCGAACGATCAAATTCAGTTGGTGTTTTTGCAATCTCTTCTTCTTCTTCAATTGCCGACTGATCAACCTGGGTTGCCTCTAAAACATTCTCTTCAACAATACCTGCATCTACTGAATTTTCGGCAATCAATTCAAGCTGTCCTTTAGGCACAAAGCTGGTTGCCAGGTAATTTTTCCCTTTTATATATTTGTCGTAAACCCGTTTGATATCCTCAATTGTTACGGCTTGAATTTTTGCAATGTCTTCCTCAATAAATCCCGGTGATCCTGCAAATTCGTTATACATAGCCAACTGAAAAGACTTATTCAGCACAGAACTTACACCGTTGTAAAATTGTGTTTCCAACCCGGCTTTGTGTTTTTCCAGATCTTTCTCGGTAATTCCCTCCTCTTCAAAAAGCTGAAATGCTTCGAATGCCGCTTTTTCAACTTCGGCAAGACTTGTACCGGCATTTGCATTTACCGAAATGGTAAACTGACCAGTCAGCTCCATCGGACGACTATATACCGATGCCCGTGGTGCTAATTTTTTGTCCTTAACGACAACCCGGTAGAAAGGCGATTTTTTGCCGCTTCCGAGCACTTGTGCCAAAAACCTTAGTGCGTAGGCATCGTCGTTGTACTGCTCAACAGTTGGCCAAATCATGGTTAACTGGGGGGTTCTGGCAAAATTATCTTCGTGGTACAGCTTTTTTGTTTCCGCCAAAGTAACATTCTGCGGCTCCATATCTTCCACTTTTTCGCCACCCGGAATTTCACCAAAATACTTCTCGAGCAATGGTTTTACATCCTCTTCCTCGAAATCGCCGGCCAAAACAATTGTGGTATTGTTGGGCACATAAAATTTTGAGTGAAATGCTTTTACATCATCCACTGATGCATTGAACAAGTCTTCCATTTCCCCAATTACAGTCCAGTTATACGGATGCCCTTCGGGGTACAGGTTTTTGGCAATTACCCACTGATTAAAACCGTAAGGACGGTTGTCGTAGGATTGACGTTTTTCATTCTGTACAACATTTTGCTGGTTGGCAAAGGCCGATTTTGTTACCGTATTCTCGAGAAACCCCATTCGGTCTGACTCCATCCAAAGCACCATTTCCAGTGCATTTTTCGGAACAACCTCATAATAAATGGTCTGGTCGTTTCCGGTTCCGCCGTTTAATGTTCCTCCGGCCGACTGAATTTTTGTAAAGAATTCATCCTGTCCAACATTTTCTGACTGCTGAAACATCATATGCTCGAACAAGTGAGCAAAGCCGGTTTTACCGGGAACTTCGCGGTTTGACCCGACGTGATACATAATTGCAACTGCTACAATCGGATCTGATTTGTCCTGGTGTAAAATTACATCAAGACCGTTATCCAATTGATACTGAACATACGGAACCGATAGTTTGTCATCGTTTTGTTTTGTGGTAGTGCACGAACCCAGAAACAGTAGGAATGCCAAACTGAGACTGAGGAGAAAACTTAGTTTTTTCATGATTAAAGGTGTATTGATTTGTTTTCTACGAAGTTAGCACAAAATACAAATAATCAAAACATTGTTAAGTATCAATTTATGGGTTCAAACCTCCGGGTAACGACATAAAAAAACAGGAACCAAAACGGCTCCTGTTTTTCAATGCTACGAAAAATTACTCTATTAAACCATTGGATATTTTTTGAAAATATCTTCCGATTTCGTTAGTATATCCACATATTGTGCCCGCTGGTATGCAAACGGGTCTTTCATATTTTTACGAGAAAGTTTTCCTCTGAAATCATCAAGCGATTTGTATCCTTTGTCGTCCATCCACTTATTAATATCCATAAGAATATCTGAAACTACTGATGGCGAATTACGGTATATTGTACTTACCATTTGAACCACATCGGCTCCGGCAAGCAGCATTTTAATTACATCGTTGGCATCGTAAATACCACGGCTAATACAAACACTTCCCTCCACATTTCCGTACAATAAGCCTGCATAACGCAAACCTACCATATGGTCTTTTGGGTTACTTAATTCCCAGGGATAGAAATATTCTTCTTTCTCAATATCTATTTCGGGTTGGAAAAAGCGGTTAAATAGTACATAACCATCAGCACCAGCCTCATCAACCTTTTTTATAAAATTCAACGGATTGGTGTAAAACAAACTCATTTTTACACTTACAGGAATTTTAACCACTTGTTTAATGGCTTTTACAATTTGCACCTGCTTGTCTTCAATTGATTCGCCGGTAACCTCGAAATACCCCGGCACTGCGTATAGATTTATTTCCAAACCTGCCACTCCTGTTTTCTCCAGTTCCTGCGCATATTCAACCCAGGTTGGTTCGTAAATGGCATTCAGACTTGCAAATACAGGAACATCAACACTTTTTACCAGTTTTTCCAAATTGTATAAATGCTCTTTTGGTCCGGCGTGTTCCAGGCCAGGAAAAAGATCGGTCATTTCTGCGTTTCGGTTTTCATATTCGCTAAGTAGCTCATCCATTTGCAGACTTTCAAGTTGAATTTGCTCTTCGAATAACGAACGGTATACAATCGCCCCAATTCCGGCTTCTTCAATTTGTTTAATTACATCGGGTTTCGATACTAAGTTACTAGCTCCAAGTATGAGTGGATTTTTTAGCTCTACACCCATATAAGTTGTTGTAAGATTTGCCATGGTAGTATTTTTAATGATTAGAATTTACGTTTTTC
>NZ_JBFHGM010000400.1:0-3225 GCF_041583095.1 Draconibacterium sp. | reverse complement strand
ATCATTGTTAAGCCAGTGTTTGTACAAATAATTCGTATATTTTCTATTTCTTTTTGATAGTTGAGTTGATGGATCGGCTACAAATTTTGCGTCATTTTTTTTCCATTCGGTTGCCAAACTGTCGAATATCGACTCGTAGAGCTGCACCTTTCCTAAGCCGGTTTCCAGCTTTAAAGCTCTGTTGAAAGGAGTGATCGAAAAAGGTTTCCTGCCCACCCTTTTTATGGCCTTTTCCCAGATATCACTTCCGTATCGTTCTCTTGAACCAGCCACCAGGTAATAACCCAGTTGATAGTGGTTGGGAATGTAATCTTTGAATGATCCGAGGTAAGCTTTATCGTACGAAAATATTTTGTTATCGACCACCTGCGCCTGATGTTCCACCAAAAATGACGGCAAGCGTCCACGCCCGTAGTTACCTAATGCTGTTTCTGTTACCACTGCATCGCCTTCAATAAACCACCACGGCAAATAAGCTCCAAACAATAAGGCCGTTCCCTGCTCTCCCAATATAATTTTTATGATTTTGGGTAACTCGGCATTTAATTTATCGATTTGCACCACATGTCGAAATTCATGCAAAGCCAGCTGTTCCAACCAATCTTGCGGATAAATGGCCTGATGTGGTGTAGTGTAAAACTCCGAGCGTTTTGGGGCATAAGCCACCAAACCGTTAGATTGCACCGTTTGTGTATGAAGAATTACCGATATTTTTCCCGGCTTGTATTTCAACGAATAACTTCCGAAATCGTAAACCATCTCCAGCTTTTGAGCCAGAATCTGTGCCTGGTCTTCATAATAATCGGGATATATCAGCTGAAAATTGGTGGTGTTAATTTGGCGCCATTTCAACGACGCCGGATCCTGCCCCGTATCGAAATACTGAGCATGAACAACATAAGTTGTCAAGACCAGAAGTAATAAAAGTAGTTTCTTCATTTTATCAGTGGAAATGAAATGCCAAAATACACAAACGAAATTATATAAAAACAAAAAGCCCGGAAAAATCCGGGCTCCTGAACTTGAACATGTTTTGTTTTTTATTCTTCTACTTCGTTAACTCCTAAAATCGGGATTGGATTGTCGTCTTCTTTTTCACCGTCAATAGATGCATAAAGTGTTGCAAATGCTGCATGAACCCATATAAGTGAGAAAATGACTCCCACGAAACACACTATTAATCCGGCAATTATGATGAAGAACGATAAAATAGCCATTCCAAAAACGGTCCAACCATAACCGCGTGTCATTTGCCAGCTTTTTTCAACAGCTTTCATGGCATCCAGCTGTTTATCCATAACCAGGTACGGCACAAAAACCAATCGACATGCCACAATTATACCGGGTATTACCAGCATAAATATTCCGACCGTTACCAAAGCTGCTACAATTAAATTGGCTAAAACAATATTTAAATACTGTGTTTTAAAACCTTCGAACATTACTTTTAGGTCTGTCTCTTCGTCTCTCATAGCGGCCAAAAACAGCTTTTTCTCGCCGTATTTAATTACAGGCACAAATAAAAAACCATATGCCAACGCAAATAATGCTATTGGAAATAACAATAGACCAATGTTATTAAAATCACCTCCATTCCATTCGCCTTTAAAACCATAACCGGGGCCATTTAGTAGTCCCGTAATTATGACGGCTACCAGAAGTGTCAGGAATGATTTATCAAACATTTTTCTCCAGGCGTAACTAAAACTTCCACCCGCCGATGGTCCCAAATTAAAATACTTTAAGCTTTCCATTGTTTTTGTTTTTAATGTTTTTGTTTTCTGTTTTCTGAGTGGCACCTTTCGGCGCCTGAACATTGTTTTTTGTAATTGTTATTCAAATCTACTGTATATCTCAAAAAAATCCTTCCTACTAAAGTTGGATTTAGTAATTTCACTACTTTCGTAGTTAGCGCTGCACGGGCAAAGTGCGTAAAATTGCAATGCACTACTTAAGTAGTTCTTATGTGGATTAAAATTTTAGCATACACAGTTACATTTATTATTTCGGCCGGAATATCGGCTTTGGGAATTATGCTTGCCTATCAGCAATACCAGCAGAACAAAAAGCCAATTTTCACGACTTTGCTGTATCAGCAAATATTTCTTTTCTCCTTTCTGTTTTATGGCGTTTGGGGAAATATAAGTCTGCGAATGGTAATTGCGGATTTAAATATTAGCGATGCATTAAGTGCCAAGTTAGCCGTTTTTATACCCATTATTGGAATTCCGTTTATGGTGGTAAGTTGGTTTATGCTTTTAAAGTTTGCCAACAATTGCAACGGACGCCGGCTAACAAAAACATTCATTTTTACCTTCTTTCCTACTTTTGTAGTGTTGGCTTTTGCCCTGGTTTTTCTTATTCAGAAAGAATTTATCGATGTGCCTGATAATGCAGATCTTTTTGTTGTACGAATTTTAGTACTGCTAAACCTGATCGTTTATTTATTTTTTCTGTTACCGTTTTTCAGAAAAACAAAAGATGCCGGTATTTTAAAAGAAAGCGGACTCAACAAAAATCGGGTACTGATTATTATTGGCAGTACCCTACTTTATTCAGGCGTGATGTTCTTTTTTAACCGGTTCGGGTATATATCTACGTGTATTGCCTTAATTTTTTTATTTGCATGTAACCTGGCTCTTCCGGCAATTGTTCGCCTTAAAAATCAATCGGCAAACGAAAATGAGAATATGGATTTTCAATCGTTTTGTAACTTTTTCGAAATATCGAAACGCGAAGCTGAGATCATTCAGGAAATTTGCAGCGGAAAATCAAACAAGGCGATTGCCGATAAATTGTTTATCACCTTGCAAACCGTAAAAGATCACAATCATCGGATTTACACCAAAACAGGAGTAAAAAGCAGGGTTCAACTGGCCAACCTGGTTCGCGAAAAAACCGGCGAGATTTAACTGTGTCTCCCCCGGTTATTCTTCAAAGAAAAGATCCTCTTTTAATTTTTCAATGCGGTCAAGCGCGTAAATCGCATTTTTAGCCGCTTCACCCGATTCCGTCAAATAAATCCGGTAATAGTTCATTGCCAGTGTTTTATTGGAATTGTATTCTTCGTAGGTAGTTGCAATTTCAAAAAGAACTTCGGTTTTTCCCGGATTCAGTTCGTAGGCTTTTTTTAATGCTTCTATCGATTCTTTAAACTGTCGTTGCTGGCCGTACATTTGCCCCAGGTGATGATACATTTCCGACACATAATCAGGCACCGTTGCT
>NZ_JBFHGM010000399.1:0-3313 GCF_041583095.1 Draconibacterium sp. | reverse complement strand
GGTTTTCTCTTTTGCCAGATCCGTACGATCTAAATCCGATTTTAAAGCCGCAGCTTTTATATATACTTCTACAGCTTGTTTTTTGTCTTCAGTTACAATTTCATCTACTAACTCGTGCTCCGGAGCAATTACCATGTAAGTTGCACCAAACAAAGTATCAGGGCGGGTAGTGTAAACACGTAGATTTTTATCCAACCCGTCGATGGCAAAATCCACTTCAGCACCGGTTGATTTACCAATCCAGTTGCGTTGCATGTCTTTTACTCCTTCCGGCCAATCCAGGTTTTCAAGCCCGTTTAACAATCTTTCTCCGTAATGCGGAATACGTAGCAACCACTGTTTCAGGTTTTTGCGAATAACGGTGTTGCCACATTTTTCGTGCGAACCATCGGTCAGCACCTCTTCGTTGGCACAAACTGTTTTACACGAGTTACACCACCAAACCTGTGCATTGTCGTAGTATGCCAGGCGTTTTTCGCCGATGTAAGTTTTTACAGCTTCTTCACCTTCTGCTTTTACTGCTTCAGGAATTACCAATTCCGAAATTGGACGGCCTTTTTGCTGCTCTTCATCAAAATAAGTGTCGTATAATTTTTTGAAGATCCATTGTGTCCATTTAAAATATTTTGGATCTGTAGTGTTTATCTCACGGTCCCAGTCGTAGCTCAAACCAATGGCTTTAATCTGTCGACGGAAATTATCGCAGTTTTTCTGAGTGGTAATGGCCGGGTGTGTACCCGTTTGCATGGCGTACTGTTCGGCGGGCAAACCAAACGCATCGTAGCCCATTGGATGCAACACATTAAAGCCCTTCATACGTTTGTAACGGCTTAAAATATCGGTTGCGGTATACCCCTCAGGGTGACCAACATGCAGCCCCGCTCCCGACGGATAAGGGAACATATCGAGTATGTAATATTTTGGTTTTGAGTAGTCGTCGTTGGTTTTAAACGTTTTGTTTTCCTCCCAGTACTTTTGCCATTTCGGCTCTATTTCTGCGAATTTATATTCCATTTTCTTACTTAATAAGATTCTGATTTTAAAGGCGCAAAGATAAAATTTTTGTTGGATGTATCAGGTGATTTTACACATTCAAAATAAATCAACTGAAAATGTTTGAGTTTACAACCAATTGCCTGTCAAATATTACAGAATAATATTTTTAGTGTTAATTAATATGCTGAAAAGCAACCAGATAACTCTATCATTTTTTGTAACTTCAACATATATAAACTAAAACCTTTAAAATGAACACTAAAAATAGCAAGTTATTTGTTGACGACTTTATGAACTACGCACGGGCGAAAGACCCCGGTCAACCTGAATTTCACCAGGCAGTGCACGAAGTTGTAGAATCACTGGCCGATTTTCTACTCGACAATCCCAGATACCTTCACGCTCAAATTCTGGAACGAATGGTTGAGCCGGAGCGTATTATCCAGTTTCGTGTTCCCTGGATCGACGACCGTGGAAAAATTCACATTAACCGCGGCTACCGGGTGGAAATGAACAGCGCTATTGGACCGTATAAAGGTGGCTTGCGTTTTCACCCAACCGTAAACCAAAGTATTCTTAAGTTTTTAGCTTTTGAACAGGTTTTAAAAAACAGCCTTACCTCGCTGCCAATGGGAGGCGGAAAAGGAGGTTCTGATTTCGATCCGAAAAACAAATCAGACAATGAAGTGATGCGTTTCTGCCAGAGTTTTATGACCGAATTATCGCGTCATATAGGACCGTATACCGACGTGCCTGCCGGCGATATTGGTGTTGGCGGCCGTGAGATCGGCTTCCTGTTTGGGCAATACAAACGCCTGCGCAACGAATTTACCGGAGTATTAACCGGAAAAGGGGTTGAATGGGGAGGTTCGCTTATTCGCCCCGAAGCTACCGGTTACGGTGCCGTGTATTTTGCCAAAGAAATGATGGAGACGCGTGGCGAAAGTTTTAAAGGAAAAACGGTTGCTGTTTCGGGCTCGGGTAATGTTGCTCAATATGCTACTGAAAAAGTTATTGAGCTGGGCGGAAAAGTGGTGACCCTCTCCGATTCGAGCGGTTCTATATACGATCCGGAAGGTATTGACCGGGAAAAACTGGATTTTGTAATGGAATTGAAAAACATACATCGCGGAAGGATAAAAGAATATGCCGACAAATACGCGGTTCAGTACCTGGAAAAACAACGGCCCTGGAGTGTAAAATGCGACGTGGCTCTGCCTTGCGCAACAGAAAACGAACTGAATCTGGAAGAAGCAAAAATGCTGCTTAACAACGGTTGTTTGGTGGTTGCTGAAGGCGCCAACATGCCAAGCACCGAAGACGCGGTACATTATTTTATCGAGAAACAAATTCTTTACGGACCGGGCAAAGCAGCGAACGCAGGCGGTGTAGCAGTATCGGGCTTGGAGATGACTCAGAATAGTATGCGCATTTCGTGGAGCCGCGAAGAAGTGGACACGAAACTCCACTCCATTATGCGCAACATACACGAAATGTGTGTAAAATATGGAAAAGAAAATTCAGAATTTACCAACTACGTAAAAGGCGCAAACATTGCAGGATTCGTAAAAGTTGCCAATTCGATGATGGCTCAGGGATTAGTCTAATTACTAACCAATAATTATTTATATTCTGTCCGGTCTGGTTTTTCAGGCCGGATTTTTTTGTGGAAATTATCTGTCGTACAGTTCGCTTCAATTTATAATTCAGACATCAGGGCATAATTTTTGTTGTAACGCGGCCTATTAATACATTTGCGTAAAATTGTTTCCTGTGATAAAATTCAAACTAACTGTTTTTATAATTCTACTTTCTGTTTTAGCTGCTTTCAGCCAGTCGTATGTTCGGGTAATTAATGCCAAAACCGGCTCGCCAATTGAACATGCCATGCTTATTTCGGGTAACTTTATTACACAAACTGATGGCGAAGGCAGGGCAAAACTCGACGGTTTTTCGGCTGATGAAAAAATACTATTCAAACATTCATCTTACATCCCATACGTAAGCACCCGCCAAAAAATTGAAAACCAAAGCCGAACGGTCTTATTGGTTGAAAGTCCGGTACGGCTTGATGAAGTTGTTGTTTCGGTTAACCGATGGAAACAGTCGAAAACAGAAATTCCGCATACCATAAAATCGATACAGCCCGAAGAAATAATGCATTACAATCCGCAAACCGCGGCCGATATGTTGGGCACCGAAAGTGGAATATTTATCCAAAAAAGCCAGATGGGTGGCGGCAGCCCGATGATACGTGGTTTTGCTGCCAACCGGGTACTGATTATGGTTGATGGCATCAGGATGAACAACGCCATTT
>NZ_JBFHGM010000398.1:0-3344 GCF_041583095.1 Draconibacterium sp. | reverse complement strand
GGGCGGTTTGGTTGCACGAGTACCTGGAAGAATTCCCGGGAAAAGAAGATGTGTTGAAATATGTATTAACTGCCAATGCGCCGGAAACAAAAGACAACGATTTTACCTGGAAAGATTTCCAGAACCGCAATAACAACGAGTTGGTAGCCGTGCTCGGAAACTTTGTAAACCGCGCACTGGTGCTTACACAGAAATATTACGACGGCGAAGTTCCTGCCCGTGGAGAATTGACTGATCACGACAAAGCAACACTGGCTGAGATTGCAAAAATCAAAGGCGAAGTTGAAAAGAGTATCGACAGTTTCCGTATTCGCGAGTCGTTGAAAAATGCGATGGATCTGGCACGTCTGGGAAATAAATACCTGGCCGACGAAGAACCATGGAAAGTGGTAAAAACAGATGCCGAGCGTGTAAAAACAGTTATGAATATCTGTTTGCAGATTACCGCCAACCTTACCATTTGTCTTGAGCCATTTTTGCCATTTAGCATGGATAAATTGCGTGGCTTCCTGAACTTTGAAAAAATGGATTGGGTAAAACTGGGAGACACTGATTTGTTACCAACCGGCCACAAAGTGAATAAGCCGGAATTACTTTTCGAAAAAATTGAAGACAACATAATCGAGGCACAACTGCAAAAACTAGCCGACACCAAAAAGGCCAACGAAATGGCTGAAGCAAAAGCAGCACCAGCAAAAGAAAACATTGAGTTCGATGATTTTGCAAAAATGGATGTTCGTGCCGGAACGGTTATCGAATGTGAAAAAGTAGCCAAAACCAAAAAGCTGCTGAAACTTAAAATCGACACCGGAATCGACCAGCGAACTGTTGTTTCAGGAATTGCCGAATACTACCAGCCGGAAGAGTTGATCGGGAAACAGGTTTCAATATTAGTAAACCTTGCTCCGAAAAAATTGCGCGGAATTGAATCGCAGGGAATGATTTTGTGTGCTGAAAATGCTGATGGAACACTGTCAATTGTTTCGCCGGATAAGGAGGTTAAAAACGGATCAGAAATACGCTAAATTTCGGAAACTCAGTCGTAGTGCATTCTCCTTTTTAAAAGGAGGTGGATCGCCGGCTGGCGGTTCGGAGGATTATAGACAATCCCCCCTTTAGTTCCCCCTTCACCAAGGGGGATTTGCAAGGAGCAACATTGAAGTTAATAAGAAGATTTTGATAATAAATGATTTAAGAATATAAGTGCCAACATAGCGTTGGTGCTTTTCCGTAAGGTTTCTTGCTGTCCGTCAGCTGACGGACGGGTAGAAAACTTACTCAACATATATAACCGTTCTTGTACGCAGGAGCGGTTTTTTTAATCTTCCAACTCAAACAACTCTTCTACCGAAAGCTTAAAATACTTTGCCAAAAGCATAGCCGTTTGCACCGAGGGAACAAATTTATTCTTCTCGATAGCATGAATTGTTTGACGCGAAACACCTATTGCATCAGCCAGTTCCTGTTGCGTTTTATCGAGCATCACCCGGTGAAATTTAAGCTTGTTCTTCATAATCATCCCAAAATATAACGTTACCCTTTACAGATCGCACAATAAGATAAGCCAGCATTTGAATAACGATAAATATCCCCGGATGAACTTTAAAGCCGGGATTAAAAGCGTTCACCATAATTAAAATCAGAATCGAAGCAATCAATACAATAAAAGCTGATTCGTATCTTAGTTTTAATGCGAGTTCATCTTCGGTCTTGCTTTTCGAAAGAATGATGATTAACAAACCTAAGTACATGGGATAATCTGAAATTCGGGCAAATATTTCGGGCAACATTCGTTCATATATTCCCGAAGAGTCTGGACGTACACCCAGAAAACCCATCATAAAATCATCAATCCCCAAACAGAATCCAAGAATGATGAAGCCAATTCCGATCCATTTAAAGTAGTGTGGTAGTAATTTCATTGCGCTTAAAGTTAGGATTACATGACAAATGTAAAGAATAATTTACAAACGACAAACAAAATAGAAATTATGGGATTCTAAAATTAAAAATCAATGGTTTTGAAATCAGACAATCACAAAGAACAACACCACCAAAATAAGCAGCATAAAAAGGATAAACTGGTTGCGAACAAACAATCCCAGGAGGATTAGAATCTCCACCTCTTCGTTCATGGGTGTTGCCAGTTCAATTGTTCCTTTGTCTTTTGAAATGAATTCGTGCGAGGTAAAGGTTACAATTTCTTGTCCGTTATATTTCCAGCTCCAACGTGATTGCCAGAAGTTTTTTATTTCCAGTTCAAAACGTTTACCGTTTATCAACACATCGCTACGCGGGTTAAATATATTTACCATTACCATGGCCAGCAGCGATTTACTGTTTCCGTCGTAGATCTCCAGTTTCGAAAGAAAAAACTCACGATTAAGCGTAAAGTAGCGGCCATTAATAATAGCCTGCGCTTTCGAACCAACCATGCTTTCCCAGTCAATGTTTCCAACTTTCTCATCGCCCTGCATGATCTCCAGCTTCGACCCAAATATTTGCTTACTCCATCTTAGCTTTTCCATTCAAAATATCCTCCATTTCAAGAAACGCAATTTATAAAAATTAGCAGGAATAATTAAAATGAATTCTGCAGCTTCATTTCATTTTTACAATCTTTAACGAAAAAACCGGCTCCTTTCGAAGCCGGCTCAAAGTCATGGTAAATCTAAACTTAAATGTCAAAGCGTATTGTTGCAATCAAAATCTATTCGCCTGATTTTTATTCAGGAATAAGCACTTTATCAATTACATGTATTACTCCGTTTTTCCCTTTAATGTCGGCTGCAATTAAATTGCTGTCGTTAATTTTTACTCCGTCTGACAAGTTGATCTTAATCTCCTCTCCATTCAGTGTTTTCACCGACGTGTTTGACAGATCTCCCGACATTACTTTACCCGAAACAACATGGTAAGTTAAAATTGGGGTCAGTTGATCAGCTGTAAGATCCTCAACACCTTTTACACCCAGGTTGGCAAACAATGCTTTAAAAGCATCGTTATTTGGTGCAAATACGGTAAACGGTCCTTCGGCACTTAATGCTCCTGCCAAATCGGCTTTAGTTACTGCTTCAACCAGGATTGAAAAATCAGGATTTGAAACGGCAATCTCAACCACAGTTGATGACGAAGTGTCGTCGCCACTTTTTGCTACTGAAGTTAAAGTCAGACCAAAAGTTATTACTGCCACCAGGGCGATCGAAAAAATTTGTTTTACTGTTTTCATGATATTTAATTTTAAAATTATTTCTATTTGTAATTTTCTCACTTCACCCCTCTTTAGTTCTCCACTCGAGTGGAGATGGTGATTGCAATGAGCCAGAGAGGTGACCGGCTCAATT
>NZ_JBFHGM010000397.1:0-3425 GCF_041583095.1 Draconibacterium sp. | reverse complement strand
GCCCAGTTCTCCACCTTCGGCACATGCTCCGTTGTCATTCAGGAAAATGATCAGCGTATTATCCAATTCATCCTCTTTTTTAAGGTAGTCAACCAGTTTACCAATGTTCTGATCCATCTGATCGATCATTGCCGAATAAATGGCCCGGCGCACATCCATTTCCTTTTTCTTTTCATCGTCTAACGAATCCCATTCTCTTGAATCCTGGTCGCTGAGTTCCCAGTTCTCATCGATGATTCCCATTTCTTTCATGCGGGCAAATCGTGTTTCGCGCAGTTTTGTCCATCCCTCCATGTATTTGCCTTTGTACTTTTCAACTACATTTTGAAGAGCATTCAAAGGCCAGTGCGGTGCAGTGTAAGCCAGGTAAAGGAAAAACGGTTTTTCAGGTTCTTCCTGCGCCGATTCGTCGATGAATTTTATCGCATAATCGGTAAAAGCATCAGTGGTATAATAATCCTCGTCGGTAACCGAAATCGTGTCGTTCATGTAGGTAATTCCGCGCGGATAAGTAGGTTTAAAAAAGTTACTTGCTCCGGGTATAATTCCGTAAAACTTATCAAACCCACGTTGAAGCGGCCATTTTGATTTATCGGAAATTCCCAGGTGCCATTTTCCGGTCATCAGGGTTGCGTAACCGGCATCTTTCATTACTTCTCCAATGGTAACCGCATTTCGGTTTAAAAAGCCGCGATATTCGGGAATTTCAAGGTCGTGCTCGGTAAAATTATTTGGCGTGTTGGTCATGTGTCCGATTCCAACCTGGTGTGGGTAACAACCCGAAATTAAACTGGCACGTGTTGGGCAACAGCGCGCGCCGTTATAAAACTGGGTAAAACGCAAACCGTTTGCTGCCAGGGCATCCAGGTTTGGTGTTTCCACTTCGCCACCATAGCAACCCAGATCGGAATATCCCATATCGTCTGAAAGTATTAAAATGATATTTGGACGACCGGGCTCCGATTGTTCCGTGTTATGTTTTTCGCCTTTACAATTGATCAGTAACAAGCTAACAAAAAAAAGCAGGCAGATTTGTTTCATTTTTTTAATTGGTTTAGACTGGTGTTTATAGTTTTTACTTTTTAGTTATGTCTACCCGGCATGTGTTCAAAAGCTTCCATTTCGGTTTTTAATCCCTCGTCTCCGCATTCTTCCATCCATTTAATCAGCTCGTTTCGAAGCTGCTTTTTTAGGCTTTCAAATTCAGGCAACTCGGCTAGGTTTTTCTCACACCACTTATCGTCAATAATGTCGTAAAGTTCTTCTTCCGGTCTGATTCGATAATTATTCACGAGGGCCTCAGCGTTCTTATCCGTAATTGCCTTTTCTTCCCACGATTTGTACCACAGTGTACCTTTTTCACCTCTGTTGTTTACCACGTTTTTGAATTCAACATCGGGTGTAATATTCCAGATATAGCGGTAACGATTGTTTACAATAGCCCGAATTGGATAATGTTCGCTGCCATTATGAATACCTCTTGTTGTCTGCAGGCTGTACGCGTAATCTTTTACTTTTTCAGCTTTTCCGAGCATTAGCGGTAACAGACTTTCCCCATCCAGTTTCTCGGGAACCTTACCACCTGCTACTTCTATAAAAGTTGGCAGCAAATCGGAATATTCCACAATGGCATCAGATGTGGTTCCGGGCTGAATTTTTTGCGGCATTTTGGCTATCAGAGCCGATTTAACACCTGCCTCGTAACAGGTCCATTTGGAAAATGGGAAACTGTTGCCCTGCTCGCTGGCAAAAACAACCATTGTATTTTCTGTAAAACCGTATTTATCGAGCAAAGCGAGCGCTTGTTCTACCTGCCCGTCGAGGAAATTAATTTCAGCTAGGTACCGGCAATAGGCTTCGCGGGTTTCTTTTGTATCGACATAATGCGGCGGCAATGTAATTTTCTCGGCATCGAACTGTGTTGGATCGCCTTTGCTCCACGGCGTATGTGGTTCGTTTGAAGTAAGCATCAATGCAAAGGGTTCTTTGCTGTCTTTCACTTCCTTCAGGAAACCTTCAACCAAATCGAACTCCGGATTATTTTTGGTTCCGAGATATTCGAAAGGAAATACCGTTTCGGGGCCAATATGCCTTTTACCAGAAAGTGCAACCCTGTACCCCAGAGGGGTCAGGTATTGCACTATACTTTCTGTTCCTTGATTTGCATTGGTATGATTTGGATAAGCCCCCGATTTTACCGGGTACAAACCGGTAAAAATATTATGCCGGGTTGGCGAACACATCGGAGCTGCTTCGTAGCATCGTGTAAAAAGCATCCCCTCTGAAGCCAGCTTATCAATAGTGGGTGTTTTTGAATCCACACTTCCGTAGCAACCAATATCCCAGTTCGTACAATCATCAGCGAGGATAAATACGATATTTGGTTGCTGACCGTCTGCTGCCGAAGGTGTGTTACTTGCTGAAACTGTCTGAACAACAAGCAACAAACAACCGAAAAATAGACTAAGTATTATAGCTTTTTTCTTCATTTATAAAACTAATCAAGTAATCCGGCTTTTTTATGAATTTCATAAAGTTTCTCAGGTGAAATTTTCATTACTGCCCTATCGTAGGTAATCAGTCCGTTAAGCTCACCTTCAACATCAGTAGTTTGGGTATAAACGCCCGCACTGATTCCTTTTTTTCTTAACTCACCAAGAATTCTACAACTTTCAACATAACGTTCAATGTATTCTTCTTTAGTTTTTGGCATTCCACCATATCCCCAGTTTCGTTTCGATGTATCCCAGATATGGTCTTTCTCAGCCCAACCGTGTCCACCAAATTCGCCAACAGCTTTTATGTAATCATTGTAAAGATCCACGTCTAAGGGGTAATTTGGATGCGGATACTCGTGCTGATCGGCAATATCGCCCACTTCGAAGAAGTTGCCACCGCTGGCAATATTTAAAAGGCGCGACGGATCGTAAGCTTTTACCCAGTTACCAACTTCCATACTGCGGTGCTGTCCCCAGCGCTCGTTAAAGGTTGTCCAAACTACTACCGACGGATGATTGTAAAGCACATCAATCATTGTTTTCAGCTCGTTTTTATACAAGTCGTGTGCCCAGTCCGGCCAGTCTGCATCAAGAGCATCTCCTCTATGCCATTGATTTTGCCTCTCCGGATTATAATTTTCGCTCTCCATGTGCAGCCTTTTCCATTTTGGCCATTCGCGGCCACCGCTACCACCCGATGTCTGGTCTTGCCAAATTACAAATCCCATACGGTCGGCATGATAATAATATCGGCGA
The DNA here is from genome assembly GCF_041583095.1 of Draconibacterium sp. Lineage (NCBI taxonomy): Bacteria > Pseudomonadati > Bacteroidota > Bacteroidia > Marinilabiliales > Prolixibacteraceae > Draconibacterium > Draconibacterium sp. The sequence continues at coordinate 171 of NZ_JBFHGM010000397.1, read as the reverse complement.
ATTTCAGCTTTTTTATGCTTGCGGATCATGTTAAATCCTGCCTTTTTCAGAAAATCCATTTCCCAAACGATAGCCTCATCCGATGGAGGAAGCAGAAAACTTTCAGGCCACCATCCCTGATCAAGCGGTCCGTAATGGAAGATTTCTTTGCCGTTTAAAGTGAATCGCCAG
>NZ_JBFHGM010000396.1:0-3452 GCF_041583095.1 Draconibacterium sp. | reverse complement strand
TCATTGCCCTTTTGGGTTATGGTTCCCCACTCTTGCGAGTTAATTACTTTTCCACGTGTTTCGTAAATGGTTTCGCCATATTTCGAAGTCCACTCTCCCACTTCTTTTAAGGTTTCAACAAACTCGGGCTGGATTTTTCCATTTGGCATGGGGCCAACATTCAATAAAAGGTTTCCATCTTTTCCGGCCGCTTTTACCAGAAAATCAAGAATCTGTTTGGTTGATTTAAAGTTTTTGTCATTCAATCCAAATCCCCAAAATCTTGCCATTGTTGCGCAAGATTCCAGCGGTAAGTCGCTAACCTTCACTCCATGGCTGAAACCACCTTTGTTTTCACCCGGCAAATCGCGTTCAAAAGTCTGTATATCTTCACCAGGAATAGGCTGAAGATGGTGGTTGTTGGCAATTAAAGTAGTTGGGCTCAACTCGTGAATCAAGCTGTAAATCTCGTCGTAACGCCAGTCAACCGTTTTACGTTCCCAGTGGCCATCGAACCAAATACAGCCAATTTCGCCATAGTTTGTCAGCAACTCAGTCAACTGCTTTTTCATAAAATCGATGTAGCTGTCCCAGTCGCCATCAACCGGTTTTCCATCCACAATTTTACTTCCGAAAGCATAATCGTCGCGTGCCCAGTCGAGCAGCGAATAATAAAAATTCAGTTTGATACCTTCTTTTTTACATTCTTCGGCCAACTCTTTCAGCGGATCTTTTCCATAAGGTGAAGCATCAACAATGTTGTAATCTGAAGCGTCGGTATCGAACATACTAAAACTATCATGATGACGTGTGGTAATGGTGATGTATTTCATGCCGGCTGACTTGGCAATTTGTATCCATTCTTTGGCATTGAACTCCTGCGGATTAAAAAAATCAGCCAGACGTTTATAAGTATCAAACGGAATTTTCTGATTGAACATTACCCATTCGCCATCGCCAAGAACACTGTAAATCCCCCAATGGATGAACATTCCAAACCGCATATCACGAAATTCTTCACGCGCTTCAAGGTTCTCCGGTGTTGGCGTGTATTCACGCATGGGGAAAGAATATTGTTGTGCATTGGCTGCTACTATTCCCAGACTGAATAATGCGATTAAAACTAACTTTTTCATGTTGTTTATTTTATGGTTTCTATACTATTTTTTTTTCGATTGTATTACTTCGTTGAAAAAGCAACAGGTTCCGGTCCCATTTCCAGTTCCAGCAGCCCGCCTTTTACAATTTCATCGTGTGTTATCCAATACCGTTCCATGGGAATTCCATTCAGTTTCATCGACTGGATATAAATGTTTTCCGCAGAATTATTATTAGCGATAACTGTAAATTTCTCTCCCGGGTAATACGTCTCGTCCAGAAAAACTTCAATTTTATTGAACACCGGACTTGTTATCTGGTATTTGTTATCGCCCGGACAAATGAGGTGAATGCCCATTGCTGACAAAACGTACCAGGCCGACATCTGTCCCACATCTTCGTTTCCACAAAGGCCATAAGGGCCGATGCCATAAGCCGAACTGCATATTGTACGTGTCCATTTTTGCGTTAGATGCGGAACTCCGGCTGCATTAAACATAAATGGAATGTGGTGTACCGGCTCGTTGGCATGGTTATAATAATTGTTCCAGGTGAAATCAGGCGGCGTAAGTTCGAAGAAAGTAATTAACGAATCACGAAATGCTTTTCCTCCTCCCATCAAATCTTTTAATCCCTCAATGTCGTGCGGCACAAACCAGCCTTGCTGAAAGGGATTGCTTTCAATACATCCCTGTCCGTGAACCGTCTTGCCCTTCCATTCTTTCCAGCTTCCTTCGGCATCGCGCGCCCGAAACCAGCTGACATCTTCATTCCAGATATTCTTGTAATTTATACTGCGACGGTAATATTCTTTCGAAATTTCATCCTTCCCCAACGACTCAGCAAACTTGCCCAAACACCAATCGGAGTAGGCATACTCCAGTGTTTTTGAAATACTGTGGGGGGTAAATCCCAATGGTTCGTTACTAAATGTATCCACACTGTTTTTACTGTAGGCAAACGCTTTTTCGATATCGTAGTTTCGTATTCCTTTTTCATAAGCATCCGCAATGACCGACACGGCAGGATTGCCCAACATAACACCCGAATATGAATTCAGCATTTCCCATCGCGGCAGGTATTCTTTTCCGCTTAACTCAGCCATTTGCAGCAGTGAGTTTACTTCATCGTTTACCAAACCGGGATTAATGATGGTTTGTAAAGGAAATTGCGAACGAAATACATCCCAACCACTAAAAATAGTTCGATACGTAAAATCCTTTGTTTGGTGTACTTTTTTATCGGCGCCTATATAATTCCCATTTACATCGGAAAAGGTGCGCGGGTCAATCATGGTGTGGTAAAGCGCTGTGTAAAAAATGGTTTTCTCTTCTTCCGTTCCACCCGAAATCCTGACATTCTTTATGGCCTTACTCCATAAATCGCGGGCCTGTTTATGTACTTTGTCAAAACTCCAATGGTCGATGTCGTGTTCCAGGTTTTCTTTTGCTCCTTCAACACTTACGAATGAGATACCACTTTTCAATAAAACCTCTTCCCCTTCTTTTGTGCTGAAATTGGTATAAAATCCGATGTGTTTTCCTTGCTTCTCTTTTGCATTATCGAAGCGAGGAGCATTTTTTACCGCATCCTGGTATTCCGGCTGTCTGATGTGGCGCATCTTTCTTCCTTCATCGGGAATAGCTGCACTCCAGATTCCATAATCTACCAAAGGTTTGCTAAACTGGCACCAAAAATACACGGTGTAATCGGCCTTGCCGGCACCGGCTCCCCAGCCGCCACCTTCAGGTGGGCATTTCATCCATCCGGAAATGGTATTTTCATTTTCAATTTTAATGTATTGCTCGGTGGATGTTCCTCCTACCCTGCGCGATAAATCGATTTGAATGCGCGAACTGTCGTTCTCGGGAAAGGTAAAGCGAATAATTCCTGCTCTTGGTGCTGCCGTTAATTCAGTGCGAACGTTGTAATCGTCGAGCGTAACGGCATAATATCCTGCGCTGGTCACTTCCGTATCGTGCGAAAAGCGTGAGCGATATCCCCCTTCCGGTTCTTCCGGTACTCCACGGTTTGTAATCAGCTTTCCGGTTGCAGGCGTAACCAAAAAGTTGCCCAGATCGCCAAACCAGCCTACGCCACTCATGTGCGTAAAGCTAAAACCCTCAATTGTTGGGTGTTCGAACGAGTAGCCGCTACCATTGTCGCCACCGGTGTGGGTATCGGGGCTTAACTGCACCAGTCCAAAGGGCGTTGCAGCACCGGGAAAGGTCTTTCCAAATCCATGGTAATCAGTATATTTTTTACCATAAGTTACCGCCCCGATGATAGGATCAATGTAATCAACCGCTTGCTTTTCATTTGATTGAGTACATGCAATCAAAAACATAATTCCTACAAACCCAATGCTGATATTC
>NZ_JBFHGM010000395.1:0-3453 GCF_041583095.1 Draconibacterium sp. | reverse complement strand
GCATTGGGAATTACATCGGGCAGTGTAGCAATAATTTTATTCATACTTGCGCAACTTCCACCCTGGTCATCGCCAACCACTTCTCCGGCAAGTAAAGGCACATTTTCGGCCTGAAGGCCAAGATCGGCAAGCAGGTTGTCGTATACAACTTTAACTTTCTCAGTCCATAACGAATCGCCGGTGTTCGACTCGCCCTGATGCAACAAAATACCTTTTATAACACCATCTTTTTGAGCCAGCTTTGCCATTTCAACCAAACGGCTATACGGGTCGTTGTCGTAGGGTTTGAGCATGCCCATCATCCAACCGGGAGCTGTTTCCACGTATGATTCACAACTATCCTTGTCAAACAATTCAATTTTACAACCGCCAACGGCAACATTAATAACACCTACTTTAATATGTTTAGGCAAATTTTCAACCAGTGTTCTGCCAAAATAATCGGCAGGCGTTAAACCTGTTTTACAACGGCATAAAGGCGGTACAGCCGTGTACCAGCTTCCTTTTGTTCTGCCCAGTTCGGAGCAATCGATGGTTGACATTACCTGAAAACGTGGATCTACATCTTCAGTATCCTGCGCTTCAATACGCGCACTCCCTTCCATATTTGATTGCCCAAAGCAGAGATAAATATGAAAATTAGGATCCTGCGAAAATCCTTTTAACTGAACCACCAACAGGGCAGCCAGTAGAAGAACATAAGTTTTAAGTTTCATTGTTTTACAATTTTGATTTAGTTTTTTAAGAATGCAGTTTATTTATTTACAGTGTCTGCTGAAATCTGATCACTAATTCTGAAATAGTCAAAATCAACGTATCCTCCGGTATTCTTTGTGGCATAGTTAAACAGCCCAAAACGATAGCCCATAAAATGTTCCATCAGGGTATACTCCATTTTTAGCGGACCTCCAATTGCTGTCCATGTTTTCCCATCGAGACTGTAATAAAAGCGAGCAATATCTTTGCGTTCGCGGAAATCGCAGTCGATTTTAAAATACACTTCGTTTTGTGTTAACGGGAGACTTTCCATTTCTACCGGGGTATCGGTTTCGTTGCTGATCATGTAAATGAATTTCTCGCCATCAATCATTTTTACGCCTACTTGTCCATACTTTCTTTGTAAGGCGCACAATCCGGCAAAATCGCCATCTTTCATGTTCGAAGCATCCATTAATGTATTGGCCGAACTTACCGGGCCAAAAGTTCTCTGAGTAAGGGTGTTTCTTGCATACACAAAACTATTGTCAACACGGCCGGTGGTAAGCCGTAAATATCCTTTGCGGTCGCGTACCGACCAAAGTTCATTCACCGGATTATGATTCCACTGCCAAACCAGTGGCAGATCTGGATCATTCTTTTTGCGGGTAAATTCATCGGAATTCACAATTCCAGGAATTAAGCCTTTGCTTGCCGGTAAATCCAGTTCATCGGGAACTTTTCCATCAACACCCAAAACAGGCCAGCCATCTTCCCATTTCACAGGTACTAAGTACGGAATGCGGCCTACCGAACCATAATCGCGGAAAAGAAAAGAAAACCATTTTCCATCCGGCGTGTCGATCAATCCGCCCTGTGCAACACCTTTATCCTGCAAGGCCAGGCGACCTTCCCACGGACCATTAATATTATCGGCCCGGTGAATAACAACCGAACGCATGATGCCGCGCGGCCAGGTAATGTTAAACAGGTAATATTTTCCATTTGCTTTAAAAAGTTGCGAGCCTTCTGCTGGCAGCATAATATTGTCGCCAGCCGGTGCACTTGCATTTTCAATCAATACTTTTTCTGTTCCTTCCTTAACACCCGAAAAATCAGGTTCCAGTTCGGCAATCATTAATCTTCCGGCTCCCCAAATCATATAAATTTTGCCATCATCGTCTAAAAACAAGGTATTGTCGTGCAAACTCGGAGAAAACTCGTGTCGTTTCCATTCGCCTTTTTCAATGTTGTTGGTTGTGAAAACATATGTTTTGCCGGTAGTACTCGAAAAGGTTGAAACATAATAGGTGTTGTTGTGGTATCGAATGCAGCTCGCCCACGATCCTTTTCCATAGGCGCGTTTTTCGTTGTCGAGATTCATAGCATCATTGTCTGCCAGCCTATCGTAAGCATAACTCACCATCTCCCAGTTTACCAGATCCTTCGATTTCATAACCGGCACTCCCGGCGCCATATGCATGGTAGTGCTACTCATGTAATAATTATCGCCAACGCGGATCATCGAAACATCGGGAACATCGGCGTGTATGATTGGATTTTTAGCTTTTACTACTTGAGCCCGGCTGTTTGTTATCAGAAACAGCATCAGGATTACCAGGAAAAAAGAACGTGTTTTCATTTTATTAAAATTGTTTATTATTAAAGGTATAGGTTTGATATGTTCAGCTTTTATTCAAGATTTGTTTCAGTTTATAAAGTTTAATTTGCTCTGTAGATTAGTTCAAGCTATTTTGGGGCTCACAATACCTTGTAAACCCCAATTATTACATAAGGCTCTTCATTGGGTTTTAACCGAGGCATTTCGAGTGTTCCTAAAAATATTGCGTGGTTTAAATAATCGTAAGCACTTTCAATTGGAGCTTCAATATCGATCACCGATTTCACGTAAAAGTCACTTTCTTCTCCTTGTGCAGGAGTGTGCATTAGCGCTTTATTTAAAATTTGCAGTACTGTTCCGTCCTCAGTTTTCATTAAATAACGGGCATACAGTTCGGTATCGCCATCGGGACGAACCAATTGCCAGTCTTCGCCACCGGGTAAAACCTCGCCCTTTATATTTGGCCCGCTAAAAGTTCCGCCTGTAATGGGAATCACACGACGTGTTCCGCGTTTACTTTCGCCAACATTTATCATCGTACCAATTTTCACATTGGCTTTCCACATCAACTCGGTTTTAAAATCACGGTAAATACTTTCCGTGTTTTCAGAATTACTGTTCTGAGCAAAACCATGGACAGAAATGATAAGCAGCACCACAAGGGTTACTGTTCCTACTCTGTTTTTATAAAAGTTAAAGCTCATTTTTGATACTGTTTTAATTGTTTCCAACCACAACAACTTTCTTTCTACCAACTATATAAATCCCATCTTTTAGCCCCTTTGTTGCCTGGGATCTTTTTACTTGCGAGCGTATCCTCGCCCCGGTAATGGAATAAACATCCACAAATTCGGGTTCTGAATCAATCGGGAAAAGATCATCTATTCCGGTAGGCTTTGCGTAATTTTCGTCGTTAGTGAGGTATATATCATTGATGATTAGCGGACAACCACCGGTTGACCAGAAACCAACATTATAAATATGTGAGGGATCCAATTTGGTTGTTGTTCCGTCTTTGTTCATTTTATCAAGCGAAACCACCACCTGATCTTCGTTACCAATATCGTATATTCCGGGTGTTGTCCAGTAGCTGTTTTCGTCGTATAATCGGAATGAAAACCCACAGGCATTTGTGT
>NZ_JBFHGM010000394.1:0-3475 GCF_041583095.1 Draconibacterium sp. | reverse complement strand
TTTCGCCGGTATTGAAAAAGATGATGCATGGAATAAAATAGGAAATAAATTATTTGAGAAAATATTTGAAGTACCCGGCTTTTTAAAGTCGGGTATTTTTTTGCCTAAAAATTAGTTAAGGGGTCTATAAAAGAGATCACCTGTAAACTCAGGTGGATTAATATTTTAACTTTCTACAGATATGCGGCGCAGGGAGGTTCCGCTTTTCAATCAACTTTTATACTTGCACCATTTTATACTACATCATATATTTTCCTTGGGCGACGCAATAGCCATTTGGCAATTAGCTTTGCCAAAGGCTGAATTAAACACCAAAGGCGCAACCAAAAAGCTTTTTGAAACGGAATGATCGTTTGCGCCGCAATTCTCAAGCGTCGATAGAATAATCCTCCACCAGAAATTCAATGTGATCCACAAAAAAAGCCCGGCTAAACCAGGCTTTGTAATCGTATATAATTAGCTTTTCTATTTCAATTGAACGGATTTAATAGCTCCTGTTTCCGTGTGAAATTCGATGGAGTAATCCCCGCCCAGTAATTCTTCAGGAACCGGGGCAATAGTTCCAAACTGTGCAATGGTAGCACGCGCCGAAGCCAGGCTGTTCAGCTCGTAAATAACTTTTATATTCGCCACTCCCGGCATTCGGTAGTAAACACCATCGTAACCGGCATCGGGGTTATCCGAAGCAGCCTTGGCCTGGTATTTTTCCAATAAACCGGCCACCTGTTCAAACTCCACCATAACAGGCTTACCTGAAAGATCGCTGGCAGGAACAACACCATTTTCATCCGAAATACGGAAGATCACTGCATTCTTCTCGTTGGCCGCCGGCACATAATCAAAACTGTAGATTTCGGTTTTATACGTGGTTCGGCCAACAAACAGTTTAATGTAATTCTGCTCGGTACGTTTCAACTCCTCCAGACTCACCTCATAGGCTTTTCCATCCGGGTACTCGCCATCGATGCGAAGTGCAGCCAGATCGTACTGATTCATCCGGCAATCGAGCACACGTTGCGCCGCTTCGGCTGCTTTTTGTTCCACACTTACAGCTGTTGGCCGGAAATTATTGGTAGAATCTCCCGGAATTAGAAATGGTGTATCCGAGAAATAATCAAAGGAAAAACCATCGTTGAGATCCGGTTTCTGAAATGTTTTGTTTGATTGAACCTGCACCGGCATTGCAGCAGTCCCCGCGGAATTAATACCGGCCAGACAACCATTGGGTGCAAGGCTGATCGTTGTAGCAATACCTCCCATTGCTTTATATACCTGCTGCGGATCGGGTTCCGAAAAAGTTTCGATTTTCACCGCCGACACCATCCATTTTTCCGATGCTCTGTTACGGGCATCTTTTATCCCCAGTAACTGCTGTGCATAAGCTGCGTATGGTCCCGGTTCAAATTTCTCGCGAATGGCTTCAACGTGTACTTTAATTCCTGTGCGTGGCAATGCGTAAGCAATGCCTTCCACATAAGCGGGAGCAATTCCTTCGTCCTCTTTCTTTTTGCGCTGTCCAAAGGTCGGAACGACTATCATTACAGCAATTATCAAAGCTAAATACCTCATTGTTCAAATTGTTTTTTGTAAAACCCAAAAGTATTAAAATTATTTTGAATGCTATTGAATTAAACACGAAGACACAAAGCCTCAAAGGTTTCTCAAATACACATTCTTTTAACCACAAGGCCCCGAAGTCACAAAGGTTTTATAAGGTCTGATCCTTCTTTTAATTATTCTTCGTGCCTTAGTGTCTTAGTGTTTATTTTCTCAGAAATAAATTCGTGTCTTCTTATCTTTGCAAACATGATAGAATTTCCCGATCCGAATCAGGCCGATGATGACGGATTGCTTGCACAAGGTGGAGAGCTTTCGCCCGAGTTTTTGCTGTCGGCATATTGCCAGGGCGTGTTCCCTTGGTTTTGTGAGGGCGAACCTATTTTGTGGTGGTCGCCCAACCCGCGAATGGTGTTGTTACCCAAGGATTTTAAACTAAAGAAAAGTCTGCGGCAGGTGCTCAACAAAGGGATTTTTGAAATCCGTATCGACACGGCTTTCCGAGAGGTAATTACAGCCTGCAGTAAAACCAAACGCCGCCACGAAGATGAAACGTGGATTACCAACGACATTATCGATGGCTACTTGCAACTGCATAAACTGGGTTATGCCCACTCGTTCGAGACTTATTTTGAAGAAGAGTTGGTTGGCGGATTGTATGGCATTTCGCTGGGGAATTGTTTTTTTGGCGAATCGATGTTTTTTACCCTTACCGATGCCAGCAAATTTGCCTTTTACCACCTGGTGCAGTTTGCCCTTAAAAACAACTTTGCTTTTATCGATGCACAACAACCTACCGACCACCTGGCCAGTTTGGGTGCCAAACCTATTCCGCGAAAAGACTTTTTGGAGATGCTGGAAAAGGCATTGCAGCGTGATACTTTGCAGGGGAAATGGACGAAAATGATGGAGCGCTGATGACGTGGATTTCCAGGCTCCTACATCAGGTGGTAAACTAAATGTTGAAATGGATTTCGACAGCCGTCGACAACAAAACCAGCTGTCAGTTTTTAATCCGACAACCGTCGGCAAGAAAAAAAAATTCAAAATTGATGATTTCAATTGTCGACAAGAAAAAAAACTTTTGATTTTCATCTCGACAGCTGTCGGGAACAAAAAAAATTGTCAAGATTGGTCTCGACGCGCATCGAGCTAAAAATAGATTTTTAGGATGGAGCTCGACGGGCATCGAAATATAAATCGACTATCAGTTTCCTTGTCGACAACTGTCGGGAAGCATCTAAACTCCCTCACTGTCGTTCAACAATTCATTTATCTCTTTTTTATAGCTTCTGGTTTGATTCATAAAAAATGCCACCTGCTTATAAAAACAGATGGCATTTTTATAATCCTCGATAGTCAGTTTGTTGCTTGCGAATATTATTTGTAACCAGAAAAAGTATTTCTATCGTATCGTGGTAGTATCAGCAGCCGGCAAAACATTATTCATTTTTGCCATTAGTTTATCCATCTCCAAACCGGGTTTGTTCAACTCCTCCGGAAATACATGATGAATTTGTTCCACGTGCATACTTTGTTTCCAAAGCATGTAATTTATCTTACTAATCTCTTTTGAACATATTTCCTGAGTTCGTGAACCATGCTCAAAAGTAGCGTTGACTCGATAATAATGATTCGTTCTTTCTTCTTTACTAATCGCTTCCAACTCCTTTTTCCAAACCTTTAAATCGCGCTCAAACTCATCCAGATTTTCGTAGGTTTTACTGCCGAAAACAATCGTTCCATCGTAGCGCACCAACAATTCCATTGGTTTTGGTTCGGGCGATGGTTTGCCGTCAAAGGGCAACCATGTACTTGAGCGGGGATTTTTTGGTGTTTCGTACGAAAATCGGATTGGAATAATCTCGTTTACTGTTTTCTGATTCTCTTCATCCAGATCGAGATATTTCTTTCCGAA
>NZ_JBFHGM010000393.1:0-3481 GCF_041583095.1 Draconibacterium sp. | reverse complement strand
TTATTAACTCTTTTCTTTTTTATCCTGATCAACAACTTCATGGGATTAATACCAATTCCACCATTTGGAGCCAACGTTACAGGAAATATTGGGGTTACAATGGTACTCGCCCTATTCACTTTTGCAGTTACAACAATTAACGGTAACAAACATTACTGGAAAGAAATTTACAACCCGGATGTTCCGTGGTGGTTAAAATTCCCGATTCCGTTAATGCCTATCGTTGAACTTTCGGGTGTAATTACAAAACCATTTGTTCTTATGGTCCGACTTTTTGCCAACATGATGGCGGGTCACCTTATTGTAATGGTGTTTGTGAGCCTTATTTTTGTATTCGGCAGCTTGTTTGGCCCGGCAGTTGGATTAGGAGCAAGTCCGATATCCATTCTGTTCTCGGTGTTCATTTTGCTGCTCGATGTTTTGGTATCATTTATTCAAGCGTATGTTTTTACTCTGTTGTCGGCACTCTATTTCGGGATGGCGACCTCAGAACATCATTAATATTTAAAATTAAAAGCTATGTTATCAGCTATTTTAACAGTATTGCTACAAGCGGCCGCCGGTGCGTCGGTTGGAAAAATGGGAGCAGCAATTGGTGCAGGTTTAGCAGCAATTGGAGCTGGTATGGGTATCGGTAAAATCGGTGCCAGTGCCATGGAAGCTATTGCCCGTCAACCGGAAGCAAGCGGCGACATCAGATCGAACATGATTGTGTCGGCAGCACTTATCGAAGGTGTTGCGTTCTTCGCAGTTATTGTTTGTATCCTTATCGTTTTTGTATAGCAAAAAACTTTGGCAGCCATCCCGGGGATTGCCCGGGATGCCGTTGCCCCATTAAAATTTTAAATCATGGGATTAGTAATGCCGAATCCGGGCACCATTTTTTGGATGCTCATCATTTTTGGAATCGTACTCTTTGTGTTGACGAAGTTTGCATGGAAACCAATTCTTGCTGCATTAAAAGAGCGTGAAGATTCTATCGCAACCGCTTTAAACTCGGCCGAAGAAGCCAAGAAAGAAGTAGCCGGGCTAAAAGCCGATAATGAAAAAATTATTGCTGAAGCACGCCGCGAAAAAGAAGCGATCCTGAAAGAGGCCAAGGAGTTAAAAGATAAAATTGTTGCCGAAGCCAAAGAAAAAGCCGGCGAAGAAGCGCAAAAAAGCATTGCTCAGGCACGTCAGCAAATCGAAGCCGAAAAAACTGCTGCCATAAACGATATTAAAAAACAAGTGGCCGAACTTTCGGTAAGTATTGCCGAAAAAGTAATTCGCAAAGAGTTAAGCAACAAGGCCGAACAGGAAAAAATGGTTGACGGATTAATCGACGACATCAAGCTGAATTAAGTATGGACCAGAGCACAATAACTGTACGATACGCCAAAGCTTTCTTTTCAACAGCCAAAGAGAAAAACCTGCTCGATAAGCTAAAAACCGATATCCAACTGGTTATGGATGTCTGCAAATCATCAAAAGATTTTATTCTTTTGCTGGAAAGCCCCATCGTAAAATCATCAAAAAAGGCTGCCTTGGTAAAAAGTATTTTCGAAGGTAAAATTGAAGAGATCAGTCTCAACTTTTTACTGCTGATCGTTCAAAACAAACGCGAAGTACACATTCCGGGCATCTGCCGCAATTTTCTCGATCTTACCCGAAAAGACCTCAACATTAAATCGGCGGTTCTTACAACAGCTACTGAGGTTGATGCCTCAACACTTAAAAAGGTGGAAACACTGCTGGGAAAAGAACTGAATGCAACCATTGAACTGGCGGCTCAGGTAAATCCCGAAATTCTTGGAGGTCTGGTATTACGCCTTGATGATAAACAGTATGATGCCAGCGTGGCAACCCAATTACGCAAGGTAAAACAAACCTTGTTAGAAACCGAATTATAAACGATAGCGACAAGCAAAAAATAATAGAACATGGCTAATATAAAACCTGCTGAAGTATCTGAAATTCTAAAGCAACAACTCGAAGGATTTAAATCGGTAGCCGAACTGGAAGAAGTTGGTACCGTTCTGCAAGTTGGCGACGGCATTGCACGTATTTATGGACTTTCGAACGTGGAATCGAATGAGATGATCGAATTCGAAAACGGAATGAAAGGCATTGTATTGAACCTTGAAGAAGATAATGTTGGGGCTGTACTTTTAGGTCCTACAGAACAAATTAAAGAAGGCGATACAGTAAAACGTACACGTCGTATTGCATCGATTAATGTTGGCGAAGGCCTGCTTGGTCGTGTGGTAAATACCATTGGTGAGGCCATTGACGGTAAAGGTGCTATTACAGGTGAACTTTTCGAAATGCCTTTGGAAAGGAAAGCACCGGGTGTAATTTTCCGTCAGCCGGTAAAAGAACCGCTGCAAACAGGATTGAAAGCGGTTGATGCCATGATTCCAATCGGCCGTGGTCAGCGTGAGTTGATTATTGGCGACCGTCAGACAGGAAAAACAGCAGTAGCCATCGATACCATTATTAACCAACGTGAATTCTACGAACAGGGAAATCCGGTATACTGTATCTATGTGGCAGTAGGTCAGAAAGGATCTACCGTTGCAAACATTGCAGCAACGCTTGAAAAAGCAGGTGCAATGGCCTACTCGATAATTGTTATGGCAACTGCATCAGATCCGGCAGCATTGCAGTTTTATGCTCCGTATGCAGGTGCTGCTATCGGCGAATATTTCCGCGATACCGGTCGTCATGCACTGATTATTTACGATGATTTATCGAAACAAGCTGTTTCGTATCGTGAGGTGTCGCTGTTGCTTCGTCGTCCACCGGGCCGTGAAGCTTATCCGGGTGATGTTTTCTATTTGCACTCGCGCTTGTTGGAACGTGCTGCAAAAATCATCGAATCGGATGAGATTGCAAAAAACATGAACGACTTACCGGAGTGTTTGAAGGATAAAGTAAAAGGTGGTGGTTCATTAACCGCACTTCCTATTATTGAAACACAGGCCGGCGACGTTTCTGCCTATATTCCAACCAACGTAATTTCAATTACCGACGGACAGATCTTCCTGGAATCGAACCTGTTTAACTCGGGTATTCGTCCGGCGATTAACGTGGGTATTTCGGTATCGCGTGTTGGTGGTAGTGCACAAATCAAATCGATGAAAAAGATCTCGGGTACATTAAAACTCGACCAGGCACAGTTCCGCGAACTGGAAGCGTTTTCTAAATTCGGTTCTGATTTGGATGCCGCTACAATGCGTGTACTTGATAAGGGACGTAAAAACGTGGAAATCCTGAAACAGGGACAGTACTCGCCGGTAAAAGTAGAGCATCAGGCAGCTATTATCTATTGCGGAACAAACGAGTTGCTTCGTAGTGTACCAATTGATAAGGTGAAAGAGTTTGAAGCCGATTTCCTGGAAACAATGAAAATGTCGCACCGCCCGGTTTTGGATGAACTAAAAGCCGGTAAACTGACACCTGAAATTGAGGAGACAATTAGAAAAGTAGCTGCTGAAAC
>NZ_JBFHGM010000392.1:0-3532 GCF_041583095.1 Draconibacterium sp. | reverse complement strand
CTGGATATTTACCTGCAGGAACGACCTCGATTGGGAGATGTAAATTTTTACGGTGTTTCAAAATCGGAAAAAGATGATATTACCGAAAAGGTTTTACTCTTACGCGGAAGTCAGATTACCGATCACCAGGTAAACAGTGCCGAGCGAACCATTATGAATATCTTCCACGGAAAGGGATTCCTTAACACCGAGGTAAACATTGTTCAGCGCGACGATACCACCCAAAACAACAGCGTAATACTCGATATTTACGTTGACAAAAAAGAAAAGGTAAAGGTTAATAATATTGATATTGAAGGCAACGAGGCAATTTCTGATGTTACATTGGAACGCGCCATGAAAAAAACAAACGAAAAGTCGTTGCGAAATTTCTTTAAAACCAAAAAATTCCTTCAGGAAGAATACGATAAAGATCAGGCAAACCTAATCGATAAGTACAACGAAAAAGGTTACCGCGATGCTATTATTGTTGAAGATTCGATATACCAGGTTGAAGTGGGGCGAAAAAATAAACCCCGTGTAAATATCGATATTGATGTAGAAGAAGGCGATAAATACTACTTCGGCGATATTCGTTGGGTGGGTAACACCGTTTATCCTTCCGATTATCTCGATTTGGTTCTGGGGATTAAAAAAGGAGATGTATTTAACCAAAAGATACTGGATAAACGCCTGTTCGATAACGAAGAAGGTTTGAACAATCTTTATCTCGACAGGGGATACCTGTTTTTTGATCTCGATCCTGTAGAGGTGAATGTTAACGGCGATACCATCAATTACGAAATGCGTATTATCGAAGGTGAGCAGGCAACAATTAACGAAGTGCGTATTGTGGGTAACACAAAAACACACGAACATGTTGCCCGTCGCGAGCTTCGTACATATCCCGGAGATCTTTTCAGTAAAACATTGTTGATGCGTTCGTACAGGGAATTGGCGCAACTCGGACACTTCGACCCGGAAGCCATTAATCCCGACGTTCAGCCTCACCCCGAAGATGGAACGGTGGATATTGAATATCAACTTCAGGAAAAAGCAAACGACCAGATCGAGCTTTCAGGTGGTTGGGGAGCCGGTATGTTTGTAGGATCAGTAGGTTTAAAATTTGCCAACTTCTCGGTTCGTAACATCTTTAATAAAGAAGCCTGGCGTCCGCTGCCTACAGGTGACGGGCAAACACTGAGTTTACGTTATCAAACAAGTGGTAAGTATTATCGTACGGTAAGTTTGTCGTTTATTGAACCGTGGTTAGGTGGTAAAAAGCCTAATTCATTCTCGGTATCGTTATCGCACTCACGAATTAATTATAGTGCCAACCGATATACGCAAAGCTATAATCCATACGGTTATGGCAGCAGCTATGGTTATTCGCCATACGGTTACGGTGGTTACGGCGGTTATTCGCCATATGGCAGCGGCTATTCTCCTTATGGTTATGGTGGTTATAATTCTTATCCGCAATATCAATATAACTACGAATCGGAAAACGACAACGAAGATGACGATCAGATTTGGGAAACAACAGCATTGGCTTTAGGTTACGGATACCGTTTATCGTGGCCTGATGACTACTTTACTGTTTATCACGAATTGTCGCTGGAGCATTATAACCTGCGAAACATGGGAAGTATGTTCTATTTTATGGCCGACGAAAATGGCCAGGTAAACGGAACATTTAACAACCTGAGTTTTAAAACCGTTTTCGGACGTAGTTCGGTGGATAACCCACTATACTCGCGAAGAGGTTCAAATTTATCGCTGGCTTTAAAAATGACACCACCTTATTCCCTGATTAATGGTAAAGATTATTCGGATGAGAGCATAACTAATGAAGAGCGATACAAATGGATTGAATATCATAAGTGGTTGTTAAAGGGTGATTGGTACACCCCATTAACAAACCCGAGCGGAGATCATACACTGGTGTTAAGAACTGCACTTGAAATGGGATTCCTTGGGTATTTCGATTCAGGACGTAAATCACCTTTCGAAGGTTTTATTGTTGGTGGATCGGGTATGTCGGGATACAACATTTACGGTACCGATTATATTGCACTGCGTGGTTACAAAGACTACAGTTTGAGTCCGAGAAACGGATCGAACATGTACTCAAAGTTCACTACTGAACTTCGTTTCCCGATTACCTTAAAACCGAGTGCTACAATTTATGCACTGGCTTTCATGGAGGCAGGTAACGCCGGAATCAGTTTCCAGAACTACGTGCCGTTTAAATTGCACCGTTCAGCCGGTGTAGGTGTGCGTATCTTCCTGCCAATGTTCGGACTAATGGGTATCGACTGGGGATATGGATTTGATGAAGTACCGGGTGTTGCAGATGCTGCAGGTAGCCAGTTCCACTTCGTAATTGGTCAGCAGTTCTAAAAGAAAAATAGCTTTGGCATAAAATATGATAGACAAAAACCAGTTTAACTAAAAAAGAATTTGCCATGAAGAAATTTATTTTATCAATTGCAGTAATATTCTCAGTAACATTATTTGCAAACGCTCAGAAATATGCGTTTATCGATTCGGAATACATTATGGAGAATATTCCATCGTTTAACGCCGCACAGGAACAACTGAATCAGTTGTCGTCGCAATACCAAAAAGAACTGGAATCGATGCATGCTGAGATTGAACAGATGTATCAGGATTTTCAGGCTGAAAGCGTACTGCTGTCAGAAGACATGAAACGCAAACGCGAGGATGTGATTATTACAAAAGAGAAAGATTATAAAACATTGCAACGAAAGTATTTCGGACCAAGTGGCGACCTTTTCAAAAAGCGTCAGGGATTGATTAAACCTATTCAGGACGATATCTTTAACGCTGTTCAGGAAATAGCTACCGATGGTAGTTATGCCGTGATTTTTGATAAGGCCGGCGATGCTACTTTATTCTATACCAACCCTCGTTACGATTTAAGTGACGAAGTGCTTAGAAAACTGGGGTATAAATAGATAAGTAGTTTAGTTCTATAAATCGAACGATTCAATCCAAATCAATTGTTCATTTTAACTAATAATTGGTATTAAATACTATATTTGCAAGCAAAAATTAAGACCACATTGATTATGAGAAATTTAATGAAATTAATGGCAGTGCTTATGTTCACTGTAGCATCATATACTGCTGCCAATGCGCAATCTTTAAAATTTGGCCACATCGACCTGCAAGCGTTGGTTCAGGTTATGCCGGAAAGAACTGCTGCTGAAGCTGAGTTTAATACTTTCCAGGGTGAATTGGAAGAGATTCTTGGTGAAATGCAAAAAGACTATCAGGCAAAATTAGGCGAATTTGAAGCGATGGGAGAAGAGGTATCTGATATTAAAAGAAATGCAAAGATTGCCGAAATTCAGGATGTACAACAACGCATCCAGAATTACCAGATGACAGCACAACAACAGGTGCAACAAAAACAAGCCGAGCTTTTAGGACCAGTTTTTGACAAAGCCGAAAAAGCAATTGAAGACGTAGCTAAAGAACAAGGTTTGATTTATGTTTTCGATTCAGGAGCAGGAAACAGAACTAT